>JBAQGU010000440.1:0-1750 GCA_049287975.1 Roseiarcus sp. | reverse complement strand
GGCTTACTCATGGATCGGGTGAATTTGGCGGAAGTTGCAGAAAACGGCGTCTAACGCTTTGAAATCGCCCGATGCAAAACTGAAATCGGCGCCTACGGTCCACGCCGGGACGTCACGCGCGCAGAAGAAATCGACGCGGACGAAAACCTCCTCGCAATCCCTTGAAAACGATCGCTCCGCGACCAAAACTTGGCGATCGCCGGCTGTCGCGCAGCCGGATGAGCGCCGGACCGCTCATCACGCCCCCGGAGCGGCTTCAGGCGCCGGGCGGACGAACACCCATTTCTGATAGATGAGCCCGATCCCGATCAAAGCGGCGCCGAGACCCAGGAACGACAGAGCGCGCAGGAAGCCTTCGAGGCCCGCCAGATCGAACAGAAACACTTTCAAGGTCGTCGCGAAGATGAAAAAAGCGGACGCCCAACGCGCCTCGCGGAAGCCGCGCCATACGCCATAGCCCAGCAGCGCAAGGCCCAGCGCCAACCAGACCGCGGAATAGGCGTACCATTCGCCATTGCCGGCGCCGCGATCGATTCCGATCGCCGCGCCTTGGAAAACGCGCCGCGTCTCGAGCGTCGCGTAGGCGAAAAACCACAGGATCGCCGAGAAATTGGCGGCCGAGCCGATGGCTCGCGACGATAGGGCGCGCTCGAGGCGCGCCAGCGCGAGGGTCAATAGACCCGGCAAGGCGTAAGCGACGAGCAGCGCATTGATCGCGACGCCGCCCGCGATCGGCTCGTCGGTGAACAGCGGATTGCCGAACGCCGCCAAGCCGAGGACGGCGACGGCGGCGCTCGCGATGAAAAACGCCCTCGCGGCGGTCGTGGCGCGCGGGCCGCTGCCCGCGAGGATCGCCAGAAGCGTCAACACGAGGCATGAGGCGACATCGAGCCCGAGTTCGCTGAGCGTGAAGCCCTCGTCCCACCCGATCGCCGGGCCGTGAAACAGCAAGCGCAATTCGAGCGCGCCATAGCTGAACGCCATGAGCATCGCCAGCGCGGCCGCGCCGCCCCAGTACCAGAGCGGCCGGCGCCCACGGGCAAAAATCGCCAACAGCCCGGCGAGCGCCCCCGGCAGCAGATAGCCCAACACCAGCGCGTTGAGAAAAAGACCGCCCTTGACCGGCCGGCTGTCGAGGAACGGATTGTAGACGAGCAGCAATCCGATCGCGGCGCACGCCATGCCGAGCACGCCCGCGCCGAGCGAGGCCCAGAGGAAGACCACATTGGCCCTCGCGGCATCCAAGCGGATCAGGACGATCGCGAAGCCGACCGAGGAGATCGCCAGCAACGCCTGTTCGATCAATCCCGAGCCGCGGGCGAACGGGTCGCCGTGGTTCGTGAGATGACGGATTTCAAAGAAGAAGAGAAACGCCGAGAACAGGATCGCCAGCGCGTCGGCGACGCGAACCGGAATGTCCTCGCCCCCCCGACGCATCAGCCGCGCTGCGAGACCGAACGCGAGCGCCGGCGCGCCATAGCCGAACAACAGCCAGTTGAAGATCGGCGTCGGAGACAGGGCGGCGCCGACGATGCGCGGGTTCCACGCGAGGCGACTGGCAAGGGCGACGCCGATCGCCGCCACGCTCCACCGCAATACCGGAACATTCAGCCGCGTCGAAGCGAAAGCCGTCGCCAGCGCCGCCAGCGCCAACGCGACCGTGAGCGCGGCGCCGTCGAGCGCGAACACCAGGCCCGCGGCCAACGCCGCGATCGCGCTCGCGGTGAAGGCTCCGAGACCGAGGCGCGTC
>JBAQGU010000439.1:0-4112 GCA_049287975.1 Roseiarcus sp. | reverse complement strand
AGAGTAAAATAACCGCGCATAGGCTACCTAAAAATGCGAGATCGAAGACTCTATGTTTTTAGAATCGCAAGGGTGATGACGATGATTGCGATCGTCACGCCCAATCCTGCTTTCTCTTACGATGGGTTTCAAACCGGCAACACGTTATTGGCGAATTGCATATCTCCAAACCTCGACATTTGCTTAGGATATCTGGAGGGCATCTCAGATGCGATGGCACTTGGATCGCTGATTTACAAATCTCACGCCTGCTTGCCATCCGGGGTCAGCGGGCGACAATTAATCGATATTACAGTTGAGTTCCTTCAGTCTCACGCATCTATTCGGCACTTCCAAGCGGCCTCGTTGGTCGCTGTTGCCTTCGCGAACAGCTTTCCTTGCCCCGGCAAATGACGGGGTAGAGTCGAGGATCGGCGCGGTAGCTTGTGCCGTTTGGCAACGCCCCGTTTCCCGTGCCCCCTCATCAAACCGGACGTGCGGATTTCCCGCGTCCGGCTTTCCGACCGGTTTCACCGTGAGGCCCACGATATCGTGCCCGTTACGCGCGGCGCCTGCGCAGCGGGTTCGAGTATCTTCGCCTCGCGACACAGCTCGTTCGGAAAGGTCTGGCCATTGCAGGTGTTTGCAGGCCAAAGGCCAATCACCCTGACATCACCGTCTTCACGAGCGCGCCAGAAGTCAGGGCCCTTTTCTCCGCCGGCGCTACCGGGCTTCATAGGTCATTACGACCGTGTCCGACTCCCGCTGGCAGCGCCGTCCAAGCCGGCGTTGAGGCCGCTGCGAAACGGGTCTCCCCCGATTTACCCGCATCACCCTTCCGGCGTGTCGTGCCCACTACCCCGGCGGATCGAACGGGTGCGCGCGTCGATTGCTTCCCCGTCCATGCTGCCTTCCCCGTTTTGCAGGCGCGTCGGCATCCGCATCTCTACTTTCGAGGCCTGCTCAGGCTTCACTCGCGTTACCGCCCGTCGGATTGCTCAACCGCCCAAGGCGGCCTTCGTCACGAGGCTCCAGCCCGTCCGGTTGCGCGTCCAGACCTCTCGTCAGCTACCAGAGCAATCGACAATTCTCTGGATGGTACCTACCTCCACCGGTGATCCGCGCCTTCGGGGCGCACTGCAGAAATCATGATTTTCGCTCCACCAATGGGATCCCCCCATTGCTCGCCCGGGTTTGCTCTGTCTACGTCCGGCTTGAATACAGTAGCGTTTTGCAGAATATTTGGCCCTTCGCGCGGCGGCAGCATGCGCGGTGTCGGGGACACAACGAAGATCTTGGACTGTCGCGTACACTGGAACCCGTCCTCTCACGCAAATTCAATAACCGGGGTGCATATTCGCCCGAAAGGATCATTGCATGACCTTGACTAACGCCGTTATATTTTATTGCTCCATATGCGGAACTATATTTGTTGTCTTTGAACGGGTTGAGAAATATTCTAATAAATCCGATTTGGAGCTGTATTATCTATTGATAACTGTGAAACGTACCGCAACCGTCGCTGCGCGATACCTTGCAGTAATTACTTTTTTCGAAAAAATCTTTGGTACAACGCCGTCCGATGGTTTAATTAAATATCCATCTGTAAGACGAACGATTGTTTTCACACTCGTGACAACCGTACTTGTGTCTATAATCGGGCCGCTTTTACTTAGTGGTGTTGACGCAGCTGGATTTGGTGCAATTACCTATTTTATACCAGCATTTATATGTAATATATTTTGCGATTATTTCGTTTTTGCAAAGACGAGAACGTTACTACATCTATCGGCAACGAATAGAAGATTTTTTTATAGCGTTATTATGTTAACGTTAGATATAATTCTCTATTCGTAATTACTATAGTCATAGATGTTATTCTTTTCATTATCATCGAGATAATTTTTACGATAATGACGGCGCATCAAACACATACTGTTGGATGGTTCGTATTCGACATCCCTTTCATCTTGGCACAAAATTTTATTACAGCTTCAGTGTCGACCGTTGTTGTGCTTATTTTTATTTTTGCCATATTGCTTTCTAGGATTAAGGAATACGTCCCTTCAGTTCAAGAGTTCATAGATAATCACACCGCAGTTGCAGACAAACCATTACAAATACTTGGTTTGTTATTAGTGTGCGCCGTTACCATAGTTTTTTGGATCGGCTATTTTGCTGCCGCCATGATTTCATAGAGTGTCTTTGGGTGGAACCCGATGCGAAGCCATGCGGCGCGAATGTCTCTCTGTTTCCATCGCCCAAACCCGCCATTCCCCTTCCGGCCAAAAACGGAAATTCAAACTGATCCACTACCGCCCCGCGGCCCACATTGACACGCCATCCCTGAGGACCCATATCTGACGGCACTCGAGGGGCGCCCGATGGGGCTGAGACGGCGGTTGCCGAACCCTTTGAACCTGATCCGGGTCATGCCGGCGAAGGGACGAGGTTGGCCGAGGCTCACCCTCCCTTTGTTGCTCGAACCCGGGCGAAGCGGAGGACGGCCATGAACGAACACGCCAAGATCAAGATTCCGAGCGCGCCCACCAGCGTCACGACCGGCGCGATCGGGGGCTCGCACAAGGTCTACGCGGCCCCCAAGGAGCATCCGGACCTCCGGGCGCCGTTCCGCCAGATCGAACTCAGCGATCCCCTCGAGCCGCCCGTCCGCGTCTACGACGCCTCGGGGCCCTATACCGACGCCGACCCGCGCATCGACCTGGCCGCCGGCCTCGCCCCGGTCCGCGAGAGCTGGATCGCGCGGCGGGGCTATGCCACGATTCCCGGCCGCGCGGTGAAGCCGGAGGACAACGGCCACGTCGCGTCGGACCGGCTCGCGCCGCATTGCCCGGCGACTCGCGTCCTGCGCGCCGGCTCTCCCGGCCAACTCGTCACCCAATATGAATTCGCTAGAGCCGGCATCGTCACGGAAGAGATGATTTACGTCGCGCACCGCGAGAATCTCGCCCGCGAGGCGGCGCTGGAAGGGGCGGCCGGGCGACTCGCGGACGGCGACAGTTTTGGAGCCGCGATTCCCGAGTTCATCACGCCCGAATTCGTGCGCGAAGAGGTCGCGCGCGGCCGCGCGATCATTCCGGCCAACATCAACCATGTCGAGCTGGAGCCGATGGCGATCGGGCGCAACTTCCTCGTCAAGGTCAACGCCAATATCGGCAACAGCGCCGTCAGCTCCGGCGTCGCGGAGGAAGTCGAGAAGATGGTCTGGGCGATCCGCTGGGGCGCCGACACCGTGATGGACCTCTCCACCGGCCGCAATATCCACAACATCCGCTCATGGATATTGCGCAATTCGCCGGTCCCGATCGGCACGGTGCCGATCTATCAGGCGCTGGAGAAGGTCGACGGCGATCCGCTGAAGCTGGATTGGGAGGTCTTCAAGGACACGCTGATCGAGCAGGCGGAGCAGGGCGTCGATTACTTCACGATCCACGCCGGCGTCCGGCTCGCCTATGTCCCGCTGACGGCGAGGCGCGTGACCGGCATCGTCTCGCGCGGCGGCTCGATCATGGCGCGCTGGTGCCTGGCCGGCCATCGCGAGAGCTTCCTCTATGAGCGCTTCGGCGAAATCTGCGACATCATGCGCAAATACGACGTCTCGTTCTCGCTCGGCGACGGTCTGCGGCCGGGCTCGATCGCCGACGCCAACGACGCCGCGCAATTCGCGGAACTGGAGACGCTGGGCGAGTTGACGAAGGTCGCCTGGGACAAGGGCTGCCAGGTGATGATCGAGGGCCCCGGCCATGTGCCGATGCACAAGATCAAGGTCAACATGGAAAAGCAGCTGCGCGAATGCGGCGAGGCCCCGTTCTACACGCTCGGGCCGCTGACGACCGACATCGCGCCCGGATACGACCACATCACCTCCGGGATCGGCGCGGCGATGATCGGCTGGTTCGGCACCGCGATGCTCTGCTACGTCACGCCGAAGGAGCATCTGGGTCTGCCCGATCGCGACGACGTCAAGACAGGGGTCATCACCTACCGCATCGCCGCCCACGCCGCCGATCTCGCCAAGGGACACCCCGCCGCGCAGATACGGGACGACGCCGTCAGCCGCGCGCGCTTCGACTTCCGCTGGGACGACCAGTTCAACCTCTCTCTCGATCCCG
>JBAQGU010000438.1:0-2313 GCA_049287975.1 Roseiarcus sp. | reverse complement strand
TGCTGGCGCCGCGCATGTTGTGGCCCCCTGGATTGCTTCGTCGCAAGGGCTCCTCGCAATGACGGATGGGTCGCCGCTGACCCGATCGCTTCGGTAGCTATTGGGCGCCGCCTAATAAGCCCGGGTTCCCGGCGGAATAGCCGTCCCAAGACGCTGCGCGGGCGCTCCTCAGCACGGTTGCGTCCGCCGCCTCGGCTTCCGCCAGCGCGGCGTCGACCGCCTGGGATTTTGCTCGACGGGCTTCCCTGCTATCGGTTTTCGCGGCGGATCGCCGCGAGCACCGCGTCCGTCACTTGCCGCGTCGTCGCGGCGCCGCCGAGATCGGGCGTGTGCAAGGCCGGGTCCCCGGTCGCACGCTCGATCGCGCGCATGAGGACGCCCGCCGCGGCGTTTTCCCCGAGATGGTCGAGCATCATCGAGGCCGTCCAGAACGAGCCGATCGGATTGGCGACGCCGCGCCCTGCGATGTCGAACGCCGAGCCGTGAATCGGCTCGAACATCGAGGGAAACCGGCGCTCCGGATTGAGATTGGCGGTCGGCGCGATGCCCAGCGAACCCGCGAGCGCCGCCGCCAGATCGGACAATATGTCGGCGTGGAGATTCGATGCGACGATCGTATCCAGGCTCGCAGGCCGCATCGTCATGCGCATGGTCATAGCGTCGACCAGCATCTTGTCCGAGGTCACGTCGGGGAATTCGCGCGCAACCTCCGCGCCGATCTCGTCCCACATCACCATGGCGTAGCGTTGCGCGTTGGATTTCGTTACGATGGTGAGCAACTTGCGCGGCCGCGACCGCGCGAGCGCAAAAGCGAAGCGGAAGATGCGTTCGACGCCGGCCCGGGTCATGACCGAAACATCGGTTGCGACTTCCTGGGGCAGACCGCGATGCACGCGGCCGCCGACGCCAGAATATTCGCCCTCCGAATTCTCCCGCACGATGACCCAATCGAGCTCCGGGCCGGCGACGTGACGCAGCGGGCTGACGATTCCGGGCAATACGCGCGCGGGACGAACGTTGGCGTATTGATCGAACGGCTGGCAGATCGCCAGCCGCAGACCCCAAAGGCTGACATGGTCCGGCACGTCGGGCGCGCCCACCGCGCCGAAATAGATGGCGTCGTGGCCCTTGATCTGATCGCGCCCGTCGACCGGCATCATCAGTCCTGCGGCGCGATAATAATCCGATCCCCAGTCGAAGCGATCGAATTCGAGTTCAAAACCGCCCTCGGACGACGCCAGGGCTGCGAGGACTTCGACCCCGGCGGGAATGACCTCGTTGCCGATGCCATCGCCGGGAATGACCGCGATTCGATAATGCCGCATGGGGTTCGTTTCCAGGATTTTGGACCGTCTTAAGGCCGAACCCAAGAAAAGTTGAGTCCCCCGGCCTTCATCCCCCGAAATCCGCCGAATTCACTCCCACACCTGCGAGATTACCGTTGATTTCCTCACGAGGCGGCGCGAGCTTCGGTGGTCACTGCAACCTGATTCGCAGGGAAGAGCGCGTCTCGCCGCAACTGGCACGCGAATTGCTGAAAACAATTGGCCTACGCCGGGATGAGCGGGGCGGGTTCTCGTCGGCGGCATGGCGACCGTCCGGGGAGCTGGGAGAGAGCGGACCGATGCGGGGGCCAAACTTAGGAGGTCCTCATGTTTCGCATCGCACTGGCGGCGTCCATAGGCGTAATCGCATTGGCTCCTTTAGTAGCTCGGGCGGCGGATTCGTCGCCGGCGCGCTGTACGGATATTTCCGTACCCAAGAGCGCCATAGCGGCGCACAACGGTAAATGGATCGAGCTCACTAGCGAGCAATGGCAATTTCTGCGAGGCGTATTCGTGCTCAACCCGAACACGCCGCCGGGTCTGCCTTACGGCGACAAGGCCGTGCTCGCGCAGATCGATGGCGACCCGGGCGGCTTGGTGTTCTTCATCGACGGCGACCGCGCCTGTACGCCGATGGCGATTCCCGGCGTGCTGGTCGGAATGGTGCGCGACGTCGCCGCCTCGACAATCTCCCACGAGGCCGACGGGCTCTAGTCGCGTGAGTCATTGAAAATCAGGGGATGACTCAGAAACGTCAGTGTCATGCCCGCGAAAGCGGGCATCCAGACTTGGCCGCACGTGCCGCGGCCCTGGATTCCCGCTTACGCGGGAATGACACAACGTTGTCGGCGCCGCGACTGCTCACGGCCTCGAGGCCTCGGCGGGAGCGGCCGTAGTAGGGCTCGCCGCCAGCGCCCGCAGGCCGTCGAACAGCGCTTTGTGGAAGACGTCCGGCGCCTCGATCTGCGGCGCGTGACCCAGATCCGGG
>JBAQGU010000437.1:0-2172 GCA_049287975.1 Roseiarcus sp. | reverse complement strand
GCTCTGTCTTTGGCGGCCCGCCGGCGATCCCGTTTCGAACGGTCCCCCTAAACAGACCTAGATCGGCTGACCTTTCTCGTTCTGTCTGTCACGAATCTCCGTGAGATCCCGGTCGAGGAAATAGTTGAGGAAAGTGCGGATCGCCGCGACGGCGGCGATCCGGCCGACCGCATCCCAACTTTCCGTCACCGCGGTCTCGAGAATGTCGGCGGCGAGTTGAAACGTGAGGCCGGCGACCAGCCAGCGGGCGTAGCGGAGCCACACGTCGCGCCGTGTATGTCCGTCGGGCGACGAGAACATCGCACGCAAGCCGCCGAAGAAGGTTTCGACCGTGCCGACCACGATGACGATCAACGCCAGCCCGTCGATGACGATGATGGAGTATCCGGTGGCGACGACGAGCCATTCTTTCATCGCGCGCTCGCGTGTCGGAGACTGATTTCGCCGTCCGGGCGGCGAGACGAGCCCGCCGCCCGGAATCGCTTCAATGCCTTCCGGTTCCCGCTTCTGCGATCATCGCCAGCGCATGGTCGATGGTGAAGCTGTTCGGCTTTTGCACCGGCGGGAATTCCTTGAACGTCGCCGCCCACGCGTCCGCGACGCGGTAGGCCCCGAACAGGATGTAGTCGTGGTAGAGGAACCACTCGTAGTAACTGTTCGACGTTACATCGGAAAATTCGTAGGGATCCGTGCGCAGGTTGAAGAGCTTGGGCAGCCGCAATCTGATGAACGGCTCGGACCAGACCTGAAGCGTGCCCTGGCAGCGTTGCTCCATGAACACGACCTTCCAGTTGTCGTAGCGCAGCGCGAGCACGTCTCCGTCGTCGCTGAGGTACACAAACAGCTTGCGCGGTGACTCCTTCTCCTGCCCGGTCAGGTAGGGAACGAGGTTGTAGCCGTCTATGTGGTTCTTATAGGTGCGGCCGATTGCGTCGTAGCCCTTCTTCGCCTTCTCGAGGATGTCCGGCTCGCCCGCCATGGCCAGGAAGGTCGGGAACCAGTCGTGATGCTGCACGATCTCGGTCGAGACTGAACCCGCCGCGATCTTGTTTGGCCAGCGCACCAGCATCGGAACACGGAAAGCGCCTTCCCAGTTGGTGTTCTTCTCACTGCGAAACGGCGTCGTGCCGCCATCCGGCCAGGAATTCCGATGCGGGCCGTTGTCGGTGGAATACATCACGAACGTGTCGTCGGCGATGCCGAGCCCATCGAGATAGTTCAGCACGTCGCCGACATTCTTGTCGTGGTCGATCATCGTGTCATGATAGGGCGACTGCCAGCGTCCCGACTGTCCCTTGCTCCCTGGTTTGGTGTGCGTGAACAAGTGCATGTGAGTCGTGTTGAGCCAGACGAAGAACGGCTTGCCGGCATCGTTCTGACGCTTCATGAAATCCTTCGCGGCCGCAACGAAGTCGTCGTCGCAGGTTTCCATCCGCTTTTTCGTCAACGGGCCGGTGTCTTCGACCTTCTGTTTCCCGACTTTGCCCCACCGAGGCTGCACCGTTGGATCGTCCACATCGGTCGCCCAGGAGCGCATGACCCCGCGCGGACCGATCATATCCTTGATCTTCGGGAAATCCTTCGCCGGGAAGTAGTCGTCCATCTCGGGCTCCTCCTCGGCGTTGAGGTGGTAGAGATTGCCGTAGAACTCATCGAAGCCGTGATTGGTCGGCAGCATGCTGTTGAGATCGCCGAGATGGTTCTTGCCGAATTGTCCGGTGGCGTAACCTTGGTTTTTCAGCGCCGCGGCAATGGTCAGAATCTTGTCGGTCATGCCGACCGGCGCGCCGGGGAAGCCGACCTTGGACAATCCCGTACGATAGACGCTCTGTCCGGTAATGAAAGACGAGCGGCCGGCGGTGCAGGATTGCTCGCCGTAGGAATCGAGGAACATCATGCCCTCTTTGGCGAGACGATCGATGTTGGGCGTCTTGTAGCCCATCAGACCGTGCGAGTAACAACTCAGATTGGAAATGCCAATATCGTCGCCCCAGATGACGAGGATGTTCGGCTTGCCGCTTTTTGGTGCTGTGGCCATCGACTAACTCCTTCGCTTACAAGATTTCGCTGCACTTGGTTGACAAATATGCTGTTCGCAAAACTGTTGTCGTCGCTCACTGCCTCGCCATTGCGACGCGCGCGAACGCTTTCTCCTCCTCCTCTGTGTCGTGA
>JBAQGU010000436.1:0-7017 GCA_049287975.1 Roseiarcus sp. | reverse complement strand
AGCAAGCGACGATCGACGATTTTCCGAGACCCGCCGTTTCGGCACTGAGCGCCGTCCCCTTCGAAGGGTTGGAAACTCGACCCTGGTACGACCGCATGATATCGACTAGCCACGCCGATATCTCCGTGCGTCAAACGAAGGGGAAAAAACTCCCGATCCTCCTTCTGCATGGCGGCGGCCTCTGCAAGGAGGCGTTCGACAGGCAGCTCGAAAGCAGCCTCGGCGCCCAATATCGAATGATTGCGATCGATTTGCCTGGCCACGGCTTATCCAGCGACGCGTTCGACCCGGATCGGACCTATCGGATCGAAGGTCTCGCGGATCTGGCGCTGGAAGTGCTCGAACGTCTGGACATCGACGACGCGGTCGTCGTCGGCGCCTCGCTCGGCGGTTGGGTCGGCCTGCAGATGATTCAGACATTTCCGGGACTGGTGGGGCTGGCGCTGACGGGAACTCCGCTCGGCGATCCGGCCCTGCCTTCGAGAGCGCCGGAGCTTCCCGAGTTTGAGCTGCTCAGCGAAAATGCGCCGACCGACGACCAGATCGACGCCTTCTTGCGTCTCTCACTGGGCGATCTCGCCGGGGCGCCTTTCGCGCGCGCCGTCAAGAGGACGGATGCCCGCGCAATGAACCTGATTCGCCGCGATATCAGCTCCAACGCATACGAGTTCTGGCCCGCCGAGGCGGGTGCGTCGACGACGCCGATCATGGTCGTGAATGGCGCGAACGGCGCCGCGGCGGATGCGGGAGACGCCGTGGCGGCGCAATCGGGAGCACGACCCGCTCGAACGCACTACGGCATTCCGCACGCCGGCTTGGCGCCGTTCCTCGGCGTGCCGATGGTCTACAATCATCTGCTCGAACAGTTCATGGAACGTATGGCGCGACGCCAGCGCGAACTGCTGGCTTCGCCGGCCCTCTGGTATGGCGGCTGAGAACCGATCCGAGGCGCTGCGGGCGCGGCGCTGACGGCGATCGAGGGACGATCGTCGCCTTCGGCCCGGCTTTTGCGCGCCGACGCAGGCTTGCCATCCGGGCGCGCTTCCCTGCATAGACGCGCCATGAGCAGCTTTCTCGCCTCGGCCCCCGGCGGCGCCGATTTCTACGCGCCCGATGGGCCCTATGCGTTCCGGCGCATGGCGCTTTCACTGCTGATTTCGACCATTGTCTGTGTCGGCATGTGGGCGGTCATCGTCGTCTTGCCGGCGGTTCAGGCTGAATTCGGCGTCGATCGCGCGGCGGCTTCGCTGCCCTACACCCTGGTGATGTTCGGCGTAGCGTTCGGAACGTTTGTGCTCGGGCGGATGGTGGACCGCACGGGCATCGCCCCGCCGCTGATCATCGCCAGCCTCTGCCTCGGGCTCGGCTTCGTTCTCGGCGGGGTCGCGCCTACGCTCGCCGCCTTCACGGCCGCGCACGTGCTGATCGGGGTCGGGGCTGGCACGGGCTTTGGCCCGATGATGGCTGATATTTCGCATTGGTTCGTGCGAAGGCGCGGATTGGCGGTCGTCTTCGTCGCGTCGGGCAGCTACCTCGCCGGCGCGATCTGGCCGCTCGCCATGAATGCGACGATGCCGGATATCGGCTGGCGCGGGACGTATTGCGCGATCGGGATTTTCGTCGTCGCGACCGTGCTCCCGCTCAGCCTCCTGATGCGCCGGCGGCCCGCCGCCGAGGTGATGGCCGAGGCGGAGGAAGCCACGAAAATCGCGCGCGCCGATGTCGGGATTTCGTCGCGTCTGCTGCTGATCCTGCTGGTGGTGGCGGGGTTTTCCTGTTGCGTGGCGATGTCTATGCCGCAAGTGCACCTCGTGGCCTATTGCGGCGACCTCGGCTACGGCGTTGCGCGGGGCGCTCAGATGCTTTCGCTGATGTTGTTTCTGGGAATAGCTTCGCGGATCGGCTCCGGCTTCGTCGCGGACGAGATCGGCTCCTCGGCGACACTGTTCGTCGGCTCGCTCATGCAGGCGGTGGCTCTGCTGCTCTACATGTATTTCGATGGGCTGACCTCGCTGTTCGTGGTGTCGGGGCTGTTCGGCCTGTTTCAGGGCGGCATCGTGCCGATGTACGCGATCATCTGCCGCGAGCTGCTGCCGCCGCGCGAGGCGGGCGCCAAGATCGGCCTCGTGGTTTGCGCGACCATTTTCGGCATGGCGTTCGGCGGCTATGTCTCCGGCGTGATTTTCGATGCTACGCACTCCTATCGGATGGCGTTCGCGAATGGCGTATTGTGGAACGTCCTCAACCTCGCGGTCGTCGGCGGGCTGCTCTGGCGCCGGCGGCGGCTGTCGCCGGCGCCAGTCCTGGCGCCCGGGGCGTAGGACGCAAATGGAGGATTCGCCGCAATGAGTGCAAACTCGCCCGCTCGCCTGGCGACGCGAAAGCTCGGACGCGCAGCCGTCGAAGTGACCGAACTCGGCCTCGGCACGGCGCCGCTCGGCGAAAACTGGGACATCATCGAGGAGGAGGAGGCGTCGGCCCTGCTGCGCGCCGCGTGGGACGGCGGCGTTCGCTACTTCGACACCTCGCCCTGGTACGGCAAGGGTCAGGCCGAGCATCGGGTCGGGCGCGCGTTCTATCGCCGTCCGCGCGACGAGTTCGCGATATCGAGCAAGGTCGGCCGGCTGCTGCGCCGTCCGTTGAAGCCGGGGCCGTTCGAGCAAGGAGAATGGCTCGGCGGCCTGAAGTTCGATGCGGTGTTCGACTACAGCTATGACGGCGTGATGCGCTCGTTCGAGGACAGCCTGCAGCGGCTGGGCGTCAACCGGATCGACGTGCTCTTGATCCATGATCTCGATACCTGGCATTTCAAGACAGAGGCCAAGGTCGGGCCCTACATGAACCAGCTCTATGCCAGTGGCTGGCGCGCGCTGGAGGAACTGCGCGACCAGGGCGTGATCAAGGGCATCGGCGCCGGCTTCAACACAATGGGCACGATCCCTCGCTATCTCGACATGTTCGATATCGACTTCTTCCTGATCGCGATGCGCTATACGCTGCTCGAGCAGGACGTGCTGGACCTCGAGTTTCCTCGCTGCGCCGAGCGCGGCGTCGGCATCGTGATCGGCGGCCCCTACAATTCCGGGATCACCGCGACCGGTTCGGGGCCGAAGGCGATGTACAACTACCAGCCTGCGGGACCCGAGATTCAGGCGCGCGTTCAGAAAATAGAGGCGGTCTGCGCGCGCCATGGCGTCCCGCTCGCCGCCGCGGCGTTACAGTTTCCGCTCGGCCATCCCATCGTCGCCTCGGTCATTCCCGGCGCCATTTCGCGCGCCCAGGTCACGATGAATCTGAACGCCTTCAACCATCGGATACCGGCGGACCTCTGGGCGGAGTTGAAGCACGAGAAGCTGATCCGCGCGGATGCGCCCGCGCCGAAGGCCTAGGGCAGGGGAGGGGGTTAGCGGGGGAAGAGAGCGGATCCGCTGCGTCCTATCAAATTGACCGAGGGTTCTTATCCTAGCGCCTCTCGGGCTCCGCCCGTGCACTTCCCCGCTGGGGACTGCCGATTTCAGTTCTGCATCGAGCGAATTCAAAGCCATAGGCGCCTTTTTCTGCAACTTTCCGCCTCCGAGCCCGCGTTTCACCAAACATCGAATAGCAATATTATTATATTTCAATTGGTTTCAATGGTTCCGGGCAAGAGGGGCTAAAGTCCGGGCGCTTCTGTAGGCGCGGGCGTTGACCGCGCTTCTTTCGCCGTGGCGCCCTCCGGAAAGAAAGGCGCTCCGCGCCGGACGCGGTCGGCGCCTGTGGGCGCCCGCGTCTACAAATGCGGCCTCGCCCGGACTTTTGCCCCTAGGAAAATTTGCCCCCTTCGTGAAAATGAACTCGCCGAACTCGGCTCCGCCCGACATGGCCCGAGACTCCGGGCGCTCGCGACCGGCGGCGCGAGCGCGAGACGTGCCGCGTCGATCGGGGCGGCGGAGGCCCAGGTCGACGCTCGGGGGCGCTGGAGCGGAGCGAGATTCCAATCGCGTTTCTCGATTTTTCAAGGGTTTGCAGCCAGGAAAAGTTTCCCCCCGTTTCGTCGCGGCGAACTCGCCGAGCTCGTTCGGTCCGCCATGGGTCGTCGCGCTCGCCCGAAGTAGGCGCCTCGTTCTCCCGGCCGCGACCAAGCGGAACCTACGCGGTCGGCGACCGCATCTACAACTGCGCCCGGAATGCTCGGGCGACGCTCCCAAATCCGAAATCGTGATTTCTCCAAAATCTTATCCTCCGAACGAGCTCGAGCAGGCAGACCTCGCCCGACCAGGATCGGGAGACGACTTAATTGTAGGGTAGCACTAATTCAGTTTTTCCGAAAGAAAAATCGACGCAGAAAAATCGACGGGGTCCAGCGCCGGGGACACGCTGGACGCTGGCTCGCCGTTCGGGGCGGCAACCACGTTTGTCTATAACAACTTAAGAGTTCCCCCGGCTTTGCCGGGGTGGCCGTAGAAGTTTGACTTTTACGGGGGTCCACCGTGATTTTGCCTTTGTGAGCCGCCAAGCACACAAAGGGTCAAACTACGATGGACCAATTCGAGAGTTTAAATCACACCAACTGGGACTGCAAATATCACGTCGCTTTCATTCCAAAATACCGCAGGAGGACGCTGTATGCGAGGCGGCCGAAGATACCTTTTCGCACGTCGAGCTTCGTAGCAACGGCAAGCCGGCCAACATTACGGCGGCCTTCGCATTCTGCGATCCGGCCATCACGGCTTCATTCGCTCATTCGCCCGCCCGAGCGCTCGGTGCGACGAAGCTTTTCACACAATCCACCATTCGGCAAGTCTCGAGGTGCGTACATGCTCGTTAGAATATAACAAGGCGCTTTGCCCGCTCGATCGAACGTCGGAGTATGCCATGGACGCTTCAATTCTCGAGCGCAGCGGCCGCCGCAATTCCGGAATTGCCGCCCCAGTCGCTCGGCGTCGTTCCGTCACGGCTTCGTGCGCGGGGTCGCCATGAATTTGAACGCTTTCGACCCTACCGTCTTGAGCTTGCGATCGGCGCGGTCGACCAGAGGGAAGTCGTGCCCGCGCGTCGAAGCTCCAAAATCAGGAGAAACGTCCCATGCGAGAGCGCCAGTACGCGCCCTCCCGACTCTGCGCGGGATTGGCGGCGAGCCTCTTGTTGATCGCCGGCCTCGCCGCATCTTTCCGAGCCGGCGCGCAGAGCCAGACGCCGTCGAACCCCAAAGCTTTGATGCTCGGCGTGGCCGTCAGCGGCGTGGTGCAGAAAATCGTGGTCCAGGATGGCGCGCATGTCGACGCCGGTCAGCTGTTGCTGCAAATCGACTGTCGGCCGTTGGAAGCGGAGATGAAGGTGCGCGCCGCCTATCGCGACGCCGCGGAGGCGGCCTATGAGCGCACGCGAAACGGCTCGCGGCTCGACGAAATCGCGATCGGCGAGGCCAATGTGGGCGTCGCGCGGGCCCGAGCGGAGGAGGCGCGTGACGCCGATGCGAGGGTCGAGGCGCTGACGCTGGGCGTCTCCGTCACGCGGGCGGACCTGCTTTCGGCACGCCGCGATGCGCGCGTCACCGCCGCGCAACTCGAAGATGCGCGCAAGCGGCTCGCGCTGTTGCAGGCAGGATCGCGAGACGAGGACATCGCTGAAGCCCTCGCACGGCGCGACGCCGCCGCCGATGAACTCGATTTGGTTCAGGCTCGACTCGATCAATGTTCGCTGCGGGCGCCCGTGCCGGGAAGCGTGCAACTCGTCGCGACGCTCGGGCAGTTCGTCAGCGTCGACATCCCCGCGACGCTCGTCCGATTGACCCCGGATAAGCCCACGCAGTGACGCTGACCGTCGTCTCGACCACTGAGCGGCCCGACCTCGTCCCGACGGTCGCGGGTTGGGTCTGGGAGGAATTCTGGCGCAGTCACGGGCACACGTTGGAACAGACGGCCGAGGCCGTCGCCGCAACGGTGACGGCGCGCGATCTGCCGCAGACTTACGTCCTGCTCCTCGACGATCGGCCGGTCGGCACGGCGACTCTGGCGGCGCGGGACCTGGAGGAGCGTCCCGACTTGACGCCCTGGCTCGCGGGCGTGTTCGTGGCGCCCGATTGGCGCGGCCGCGGCTATGCCGCGGTTCTGGTGAGCGCGGTCGAAAACGTCTGCCTGCAACGCTCGATCGCCACGCTGTGGCTCTACACCCGCACCGCCGAGCGCATTTACGCGCGATGCGGATGGCGAACGGTCGAGACGATCCCGCGCAAGGGCAGGACCTACGCATTGATGCGACGCGACCTGATAGCGTAGCCATTTCGGCGACAGGCGCCGATGCCAGGCAATGCAACAACCTCTGGCGAGCGCAGTGAAACAACCCGTTTCATCCATCAAGGTCGGGCCGATGGCAATGATTTCGGTGCGATGACCTCCCGAATGTGTCCCGTGCTCGAGCGCTTTCGCGAATTTCCCCACCCTATGCAGAATGCAGCCTTCTCCAACCGTGTCGAGCGCGCTTCGCACCGACAAGAAAAGTCACCTTCAGAGGCTCCTTCAGAAACCGATCCGCTTCCTCTTCGATCAGGCGATCGGCCTTGGTCACACGGATGCGAGAATACTCGAATTCCAGCACGGACTCGATCAGGCACGTCTCCACTATCCTTCCGACCGTCACAGGGTCTTCGAAGACATGCCATGCATAGGCGCCGTCGCGCCTGCGTTCGCTCCCAATTTCCCCTATGAGGGCGAGAAACGGCTCCCGGTCTTTCGTGTCGATGCTGTATTCAACTATGACGAGGACCGGCCCCTGGTCGTTCTCCACGGAATACTTGAAGCAAGGTTTGAGCCAATGCAGGGCCGGGGTCAGATCGCGCGCCGCGCCGGTCTGAAGTTTCCAGCTCCAAGTCGAAACCATCCCCAGCAACGCGCCCGCCGCGGATATATAAAGCGCCGTCGGAACCCCTTCGAGGCTCGCAATCTTGCCCCAAACCGCGCTGCCGAGGGTCACGGCGCCGAAGTAGACGGTTAGAAAAATGGCCAAACCACGCCCGCGAACCCATTCGGGAAGCGCCAC
>JBAQGU010000435.1:0-15388 GCA_049287975.1 Roseiarcus sp. | reverse complement strand
CCTGCGTCGAGGGCCCCTGGCCGCGCGCGACGAAGTCGGAGCCGGCGACGCGGCGCGCCTTGACGCTGTGCCGGCCGACAGGCGCGACCGAGCCACGCGCGGCGAACAGTTCTTCGCCGACGATGCGGCCGGCCGTCATCACCGTCGACACCGCGCAGCTCTCGAGATCGTCGAGGACGACGAGGTCGGCGCGCCATCCCGGCGCGACGAGGCCGCGATCCATCAGCCCGAAAATCCGCGCGGCCGAAATGCTCGCCGCGCGATAGGCGGCGAGCGGCGGCGCGCCCAGCGCTATCGCGGTGCGGATGATGTAGTCGAGATGGCCTTCCTCGGCGATGTCGAGCGGATTGCGGTCGTCGGTGCAGAACGCGATGAACGGCGAATGGCGCTCGGTGACGATGGGCGCAAGCGCATGCAAGTCCTTGGACACCGAGCCTTCGCGCACCAGGATCTGCATGCCCTTGGCGAGCTTTTCCAGCGCCTCGGGGACGTTGGTCACTTCGTGATCGGTGCGGATGCCCGCGCTGAGATAGCCGTTGAGATCGAGTCCGCGCAGCAGCGGGCTGTGCCCGTCGATGCGCCGGCCCTGGAACGCCGCGAGCTTGGCGAGGCATGCGGGATCGCGGGCGAGCACGCCGGGGAAATTCATGAATTCGGCGAGCCCGAGCACCTTGGGATGGCTCGCCAGGGCTAGGAGATCGTCGACCTCCAGCCGCGCGCCGGAGGTCTCGAGATGCGTCGCCGGCACGCAGCTCGAAAGTTGCACCCGGAGATCCATCGCGGTCGCCATCGAGGCGTCGAGGAAATAGCGCAGGCCCGCGACGCCGAGCACGTTGGCGATCTCGTGCGGATCGCAGATCGCGGTGGTGACGCCGCGCGCGAGCACGCAGCGATCGAACTCGAGCGGCGTGATCAGCGAGGACTCGACATGCAGATGCGTGTCGATGAAGCCGGGAACCACGATCTTGCCCCTGATATCGATCTCGCGGGCGCCGCGATACTCCGCCATCGTTCCGACGATGCGGTCGTTTGAGATCGCGACGTCGCTCTCGACGAGTTCGCCCCGCACGAGGTCGAAGATGCGCCCGCCCTTGAGGACGATGTCGGCCTCGGCGAGCCCGCGCCCCTGTTCGATCGCGCGGGAGAGATAGGCGATGGCGTCGCTCATGAGTGGCCTCGAGGTGTCGTCTGCGGGCGATCTTTGGCTTGTCTCGCCTACAATGCAACGGTCGTCGCGACCGCCCATCCGGCTTTCTCAGGGAAAGACACTCTTCATACGAATCGATCCTGCTCCGATCATCCGAGCCGGCGGCGGTCTCGACCACTCACGACGTCCTCGCCCAGAGCCAGAAGCCCCTGGCGACCTACAAGCGGGAGGAGGGTCCACGCGCCTTGAACCAACGCTCGCGAAATGCGATATTTCGTTCCTGGCCAGGAGCGAATTATGAGTTGGACCGTCTTGCTGACGCCGAACGAGGTGGCGGCCCTCGCCGGAACCTCGAGAACGATCGTTGAAAAGGCGCTCGAGCAGAAAATTCTGGGCGCCTCGCGCGGCGCGCGCGCGGACCGCAGGCTGTTGCCGCTGCATGCCGTTGCGTTGGCCGCGACGGCCAAAATCCTGGGCAGGCGCCTCAGCGTAAACGACAAGAAGCGTGTCGCGCGGGAGATCGCCTCGATGTCGCCGGCGGGGTTGAAGATGGCCGAGATCGAAATCGCTCCCTCCGTCCTCGTGCGAATCGGCTCGCTGACGCGGGAGGCCGTCGGTCGCGCCGAGCGATACGCCGCCGCGCGGGATGCCCACATCGAGATTGCTGAAGGCGTGCAAGGCGGACGTCCGGTCATCAAGGGCACCCGCCTCACGGTGAGCGCCATCTATGGGCGCTTGTCGTCGGGTGACACGGTCGACACGTTGGTTGAGGATTATCCAGAAATCCCGCGGGAAGCATTCGAGGCGGCATTCCTCTACGGCAAGACGCACCCTCGAATCGGGCGTCCGACCTCGCGGCGCGCGGCGAAGACGGTGTGAGATTTTTAATCGACGAGTGCATTTCACCTTCGCTCAGCCGTCATCTCAACGGAAGCGGCTTGCACGATGCGATCCACCCACGCGATCGAGGCAGGCTAAGGGATTCGGATCGCGACGTCTTCGCGCTCGCGATCCGGGAAGACCGGATCATCGTGACGGAAAATGCGGGCGATTTCCGGAAGCTCGCCGCGAGCGTGGAACTTCATCCCGGCCTGATCATTCTGCCCTCTGTCGCCCGCTCGGAGGCCCAGAGGCTTATGGATCTAGTCATTGCCTATCTGCTCGAATCCGGCGGCGACCGACCGCAGGATTTGCTTGTGAATGGCGTTCTGACGATTTCGGCGAGCGGCGGGATACGTGTCGCCTCGCCGCCTTAGCGCGAGCCCGCAGCGGCACGTCAGGGAGCCATCTCGCTGCGCTCGACCCCCCTCATCTGTCGGCTTCGCCGACATCTTCTCCCGCGAGCGGGAGAAGGGCGTCTCGCGACTCAATTGCCGTAGTAAACCTAAAGGCTGCAGATGAAAACGCTATCGCTGACGACGCATCCGCCCGACGCGGAGGACGGCCGTCACTGGCTTTCGCGCAACCTCGCCACGTCTTTGGCGAGAATCTGAGACGATTCCGCGCCAAACCTCGCGGTGATGTAGTTGGCGACCGCCGCGATCTCGTCGTCCGAGTAGGCTTGGCCGAACGCCGGCATGAAGGCGCCGCCGCCCGCGGTGCGCCTCGCGCCCGAGATAACGACCTGCGCCACGTTCGTCGCGGTCGGATCGTTCACCGCGCGGGCGCCTGTCAGGGTTGCATCGCCGATGATGGGGCTGACCCCGGTCCAGCCGTGGCAGCTCACGCAAGCGCCTTCGAAGATTGTTTTGCCCCGTGGGTCGAAATTGGCGGCCACTCCCTCCTTGTGGGAGGCCGGCGCGGGCGCCAGCTTCGGCGAGGGCAGATCGGGGGTCGCCCGCGGGGGAACCGTGCGCAGGTAGGCGACCATCGATGCGATGTCGCCCTGTGACAAGAAACTGAGGCTCTTGTCGACCGCCTCGCCCATCGGCCCCGCCGCCGAGCCATGCTTGTCGGCATGGCCGACCGCCAGATAGTTCGCGAGGTCTGCGGCGCTCCAATCGCCGATGCCGCTGGTCGGATCGGTCGTGATGTTGTAGGCGCGCCAACCGGCCTGGACGGCGCCGGCGAATTTGGCTCTGTTGTCGAGGGCCTGAAACAGATTTCGAGGCGTGTGGCATTCGCCGCAATGCGCCATTGTTTCGACGAGATAGGCGCCGCGATTCCATTGCGCGCTACGCTGGCTGTGCGGCTCGAAGCGCTTGTCGCGGTCGAACAGCAGCGCCCAGACGCCCATCAGCGGACGTTGATCGAACGGAAAGACCAGCGTGTTCGTGCGGGCAGGGGCGCGCACAGGCTGGACACTGAAGAGATAGGCCTTGATCGCCAGCGCATCCGCATCCGTCATCATCGAATAGTCGACAAACGGCATCGCCGGATAGAGACGCGCGCCGTCGCGACGGACTCCCTTGCGTAGCGCGGAGAGAAATTCCGCGTCGCTGTAATCGCCGATGCCGGTTTCCTTGTCGGGCGTTATATTGGTTGCATAGAGCGTCCCGAACGGAAGCACGAACGCGAGGCCGCCCGAGTAGGCAGGCCGGCCGGGCGCGGAATGACAGGCGCCGCAATCGGCGGCTCGCGCCAGATACTCGCCGCGTTGGACAACGCTCGCCTTGGCGAGTTCCGCCGGAACCCCCGTCGGATCTGCGCCATGATAGTCCGCGAGCGCGACCTGGTCTCGTCCCGCGAAATCCGTCGGCCCGGGCCCCAGCACGATCCAGAGAAACCCGGCGAGGAATAGAAATCCGACGGCGACGATAGCGATTATCGCGTATCGTGGCACGGAGCGCCGTATCGGGGACGCGCTCATGCCGGTTTCCTCTGCGCGAGAGCATCGCGGTCAATCGGCAACCGCCGCAGCCGGACCCCGGTCGCGGCAAAAATCGCGTTACCGATGGCGGGAGGCGCCGCAGTGGTTCCGGTCTCGCCAATGCCTCCAGGGGCCTCGCCGCTCTTGATGAGATGGATCTCGATCGCCGGGGTCTGATCGATCCGCAACATGCGATAGTCGTTGAAATTGCTTTGCTGGACCCTGCCGTTTTCGATCGTGATTTCGCCGTAGAGCGCGGCCGTGATGCCGAAGATCAGGCCCCCCTGCACTTGCGCGATGACGGTGTCGGGATTGACGACGATTCCCGCATCCACGGCCGAGACGACGCGTCGCACACGCACTTCGCCGTCACTGTCCACCTCCACCTCGGCGACGGTCGCGATAAAGCTTCCGAACGCGGTCTGAGCCGCAATTCCGCGGCCGACCCTCGCCGGCAGCGCGCCGCCCCAACCCGCCTTGCTCGCCGCCAGATCGATGGCCGCGATCAGGCGCGGCGTCTTTCCGAGCATTTCGCGGCGAAACGCGATCGGATCCTTTCCAGCCCTCTTCGCAAGTTCGTCCATGAAGCTTTCGATGGCGAAGACGTTGTTGTTGGGGCCGACGCCGCGCCAGAAACCGGTCGGGACGGCGGGCGGTTCGTCGCGCACGTATTCGACGCGGAGATTAGGAATCTCATAGGGAAGGTCGGCGGCGCTATCGACGGCGTCGATGTCGACTCCATTCTTGAAAGCGGGCGGCAGCCATCGCGCCATGATCGAGGAGCCCGCGATGCGATGTCGCCAGCCGACGATCGTGCCACCCGAAAGGGCAGCCGAAACACTGTCGCGATAAACCGGTCGATAAATGTCGTGCCGGATATCCTCTTCGCGTGTCCACACCACCTTGACCGGGCCATCCACCTTCTGGGCGATGCGCACGGCCTTCTCGACGTAGTCGACCTCCAGTCTGCGGCCGAAACCGCCGCCGAGCAGGTGATTGTGCACCACGACCTTATCGAGCGGCAGGCCGCTGACTTTCGCGGCCACGGCTTGCGCGCGCGCCAGCACTTGCGAGCCGACCCATATCTCGCAAGAATCCGGCGTCAGGTGAACCGTGCAATTCATCGGCTCCATCGGCGCATGGGCGAGGAAGGGAAGCTCGTAGGCGGCATCGATCGTCTGGCCGGAAGCAAGGCTCTTCGCGGGATCGCCGACCGTTTTCGCTACGGCTCCTTCCTTCTCGCTGGCGCTGCGGATCTGTTCCCAGACCTGAGCGGAAGAGACCGAGGCGTTGGCGCCTTCGTCCCAGACGATTTTGAGGGCGTCGAGCCCCTGCACCGCCGCCCACATGTGATCGCCGACGACGGCGACGAGGTCGTCCAGAACAATGACCTGTCGAACGCCGGGAAGGCCCTTGGCCTTGCTGTCGTCGACGCGGCCGATCTTGCCGCCAAACACCGGACACGCCGCCAGGGTGGCGAATTTGACGCCCGGCGGCATCGCGTCGATGCCAAATCTCGCCTTGCCGTTGACCTTGTCGGGCGTATCCAGCCGCTTCAGCGGCTTGCCGACGAGTTGGAAATCTGCCGGCGGCTTCAACGGCGGGTCCTTGGGGGGCGTCATCCCCGCGGCGGCGGCGACGAGCGCGCCATAGGCGAGCTTTCGCCCGCTCGCATCGTGAAGCACCTCGCTCTTGGCGGTGCGACAGGTTGCGGGATCGACCCCCCAGACTTTCGCCGCCGCCACAACCAGCAGCGACCGGGCGCCCGCCGCGGCTTTGCGCAGGGGCGTCCAGAAGGCGCGAACCGAAGTGGAGCCGCCCGTGGCTTGTAGGCCGAGCGCGGGGTTCGCGTAGAGCGCGTCGTTCGGAGGAGCCGCTTCCAGCGTAACCTGATCGAAGGCAGCGTCGAGTTCTTCGGCCAGAATCATCGCGACCGCCGTATAGATGCCCTGACCCATCTCGACCTGGGGCATGATCAAGGTGATCTTCCCGGACGGGAAGATCCGGATGAACGCGTCGGGCGCGAAGACTTCGCTTGTCGCGTCGGCGGCCGTCGCCGCGGACAGCCGGAACCCTATCAGCAGCGTCCCGGCTGTCGCGGCGGCCGCCTTCAGGAACGAGCGTCGGCTGGCGTCGGTTATCGGCTCGGGACGGCCGCGCATCTCAGTAGCATCGAACATCGTAGGGCCCACCGTTCAGGCTGACTTGGCCGCGAGCTTGATGGCTTCGCGAATCCGCACATAGGTCCCGCAACGGCAGATGTTTCCAGACATCGCGGCGTTTATGTCGGAGTCGTCGGGATCGGGCGTGGCGGCGATCAGCGCCGCCGCCGACATGATCTGACCGGACTGGCAATAGCCGCATTGCACGACTTCCAGGTCGAGCCAGGCTTTCTGCACCTTGGCGCCGGCGCGCGTCGCGCCTATCGCCTCTATCGTCGTAATCGCGCGATCGCCAATGGCGCCGATCTGCAATTGACATGAACGAACGGCTTCGCCGTCCAAATGGACCGTGCAGGCGCCGCATTCTGCGATGCCGCACCCAAATTTCGTGCCCGTCAGTCCGAGGAGATCGCGAAGCGCCCAGAGAAGCGGCATGTCGGCAGGAGCTTCGACGCTTTTGGTCTCCCCGTTCACTCGCAAGGCGATCATGCGCTACCCTCCAACGCTCCGCGCCGAGGCGCCGGCGATCTGAATATTGGCGCCGCGCACCAAAATGTTAGATCCGGTTGGCGGCGATTGTCTTTCGTTTCGCCTGCTGGCGTTGCTCGAATGCACGATGCAGGCGTCAGGTCCGCCGGCGGAGACCCCCGGCTCGACGCCCCCTGGACAAACGTTTTGACGCCGGCCTCGAATCGTCGTCAGCATGAGCCGATGCGCGCGATCCTCTCGATCCAATCCCACGTCGTCTACGGCCACGTCGGCAACTCGGCGGCGGCATTCCCGTTGCAACGGTTGGGCTGCGAGGTCTGGCCGATCCATACCGTGCAGTTTTCCAGCCATGCCGGCTACCCCGGCTGGCGGGGCAGAGCGTTCGACGCCGACATGATCGACGAATGCGTCGCCGGCTTGCAGGCGATCGGGGTTCTCGGGCGATGCGACGGCGTTCTCTCGGGATATCTCGGCAGACCTGAAATCGGCGAGGCGGCGCTGCGGGCCTTCGACGCCGCGCGGAACGCGAACGCGGACGCGATCTACGCCTGCGATCCCGTGATCGGCGATGTCGGGCGCGGCGTCTATGTCGCTTCGGGCGTCGGCGAATTCTTCAGGGGGCGCGCGCTTCCCCAGGCGACCCTGCTGACGCCCAACGCGTTCGAACTCGAATGGCTCACGGGGCTCCCCGTCAGCAACCTGCCTCAGGCCCGAGCGGCGCTCGCAGCGCTCCATTCGCGCGGACCGAAGGTCATCCTCGTCACCTCGCTCGCGCTCGAGGACGCGCCCGCCGACTCGCTCGACATGCTGGCCTCGGACGGCGAGCGCCTCTGGCGCCTGCGCACGCCTCGGCTGCCCATCGCCGTCAACGGCGCCGGCGATCTCATGACGGCGCTGTTCTTCTTCCACTGGCTGCGCACGCGCTCCGCGCCCGAGGCGCTTGCCAGCGCCGGCGCCAGCGTCTACGGCGTCGTCGCGGCGACGGCGGAGGCCGGAGAGCGCGAACTGGCGATCGTCGCGGCGCAGGATGAATTCGTGCGCCCGAGGCGGCTCTTCCGGCCCGAACCCCTTTGAGGAAGCTCGCTCCATGCGCCGCGCGTTTCACACCCTCGACGTTTTCACGGAGACGCCGCTGGCGGGCAATCCGCTCGCGGTCGTGCTCGACAGCCAGGGGCTCGACGACGCCCGGATGCAGAGCATCGCTCGCGAGTTCAATCTGGCCGAGACGGTGTTCGTGTCCGAGCCGAAAAATCCCGTCAACACGGCCGCGGTGCGCATCTTCACCCCGGCGCGCGAGTTGCCGTTCGCGGGCCATCCGACGGTCGGGACGGCAGTGCTGCTCGCCCATCTACGCGCGCCCGAATTGCTGAAGAGCGAGGACTTGCGCATCGTGCTCGAGGAGAAGGTCGGGGACGTCGTCTGCGTCGCCCGCCACCGCAAGGGGCAGGCGATGGCTGCCTATTTCACCGTGCCTCGCGCGCCCGAACGCATGAGCGAGCCGCCGTCGAAGGCTTCGCTCGCCGCGGATCTCGGCCTCGAGGTCGAGGACATCGGCTTCGATGCGCACGAGCCGGTCGTGATGGGCGCGGGGACAGCCAACCTGTTCGTGCCGCTGAAAAGCCTCGCTGCGATGGGCAGGGCGCGGCCGGACCACAAGCGTTGGGGCGAGAACGGGGGTCCCTGCCTCTATCTCTATACCCGCGAGAGCGTTCACGCGGGATCGGACTTCCATGCCCGCATGTTCGCGGCGGGCTGGGGCGTCTATGAGGACCCGGCGACGGGCAGCGCCGCCGCCGCCTTCGCGGGCGTGATGATGGCGTTCGAAAAGCCTCGCGACGGCGAGCATGTCGTGACGATCGAGCAGGGCGTCGAGATGGGGCGGCCGAGCTTCATCTCGGTCGGCCTCGACGTGGCGGACGGCGTATTGCGCAGCGCGACGATCGGCGGCTCGGCGGTGATCGTCTGCGAGGGGAAGATCGATCTTTGAGCGGCTCGCGCATTCTCGAAGTCGCCGAACTCGATTTTCGCCTCGCGCCCTATGATTGGCCGTTCGCCGTGGAGAGGGCGCCCGAAATCCAGTCTCATTGGGAAGAGCGGTCGAAGGCGCGGCCGAAGCTGTTCAACGGGCGAGTGCTGTTGCTGGGTCGGCATGCCTTCGAATCGCGCGCCGACGGCAGCCTCGTATTGCGCGGCGCCTATTTCGAGACCGACTTCGCCGCTTTTCTCGCGTGGCGCGATTTCGGCTTCCCCGACGCTTCGGTCTCCAACGGCTTTTCGATGGCGGCCCTGCAAGGCTCCGACGGCGTCTTCCTGCTCGGCGAAATGGCGTCGCACACGGCCAACGCGGGCTTGATCTATTTCGCCGCGGGAACGCCGGATCGCCAGGATGTCTTTGGCGAGCGGGTCGACCTCGGGGCGAGCGTGACGCGCGAACTCGAGGAGGAAACCGGGATCGCCGCGACAGAGACGACATATGACTCGAGCTGGATCGTCGTGCACGCGCCGCCGCGCGTCGCCTGCATGAAGATCATGCGGCTCTCGGTTCCCGCGCGGACGGCGAAGGCGCGCATCGAGGATTACATTGCGCGCGAACCGCATGCCGAGCTCGCAGCGGTCTATATCGCGGGAAAGGTCGATGACGTCGATCCCGCACGCACGCTCGGATTCGTGCGCGATTTCCTGTCGTATGCGCTGGCTCAGAGGTCGGTGGGATAACCGTGCTTCTTCTTCGAGACGAGGATCATCTGGCGCGCATGCGCCTCGTGTCCTGAGTTGCACTCGGCCTCGGCGGCGGCGATCTCGGCTTTGATCTTGTTGTAGACCGATTTCGCGACGTGGCCCATCTTGATGTCCTGTTCCTGGATCGCGCGATAGCGGGCGATGTCGCCCGAGCAGGAGCCTCCTTCGGGCAACGGAGTATCCTGCTGCGCCACCGTGAGCGAGCCGGCGGCGGACGCGTCGATTGGCGGCGGCTGCGCAGTGGCGTTGCGGGCGGCGAGCAGGAGAGCGGCGAGGAAGAGCGGCGCCAGCGGCTTCATCTGAGGGCCTCCAAGGATTCGTGTCGCGGGACTAGAGAATCCGCGAAGTCCTGTTCGCGTCAAGCGCGCCAGCCAGAAAATCCGCCGCCGGCGCACGTCGCTGGGTTTGCCCTACCGTCATTGCGAGTTCCGCACCGGCCTCCGGCCGGTTGTTTCGCCATGGGGCTCGTCGCGATATCGCCCACATCAAAAAAGCCCGCCGTTTCGGGCGGGCTCTCGAAATCCGCGGGCAGTGACTTATTGCGGTTTCGGCTGCTTCTAGCGGCGGCGCTGGATCAGCCGGCGTTGGCCGTCACTGCGTGCGTCAGATTTGGCACAGTCCGGTGCAAGCTCCAATTTGCCAAGACGCCTATGACGACGGCGAGACCTACGAAAAACGCAAGCCATGCCGGGGTGTTATTCCGAACGGGCTTCGGATAGCTGCGTTCTGCCCGCTCAGCTCTGTTCAACTCCTCGGATGTCATTTTGACGTTCCTCCTTCGCGAACAAACGCCCGAAGGCTAAGGTTGGTTTCGCTGGTTCCATTCAAAATTTCTATGGTTTCATCTCTTCTAGATATGGCGCTTGCACAAAAAACAGCCCCGCGTTGGAAGGTAGCGGGCTCAGAGTGGTAAATCACTTATAATTTAGGTGATTCAGGTGGCGTCGTCGGCGCGACCGGCACTGTCTGATACAGTGCGCTTGGATTGCGTGCGGGCACTGCGCTCAGGTTTCCACCCGAATACGCGACCAGACTCACGATCACTGCGACGACTATTCCGCCTGTTATGCCCGTTATCCAAGCCAGCGCGATGGGATCCGAAATTCCATATCGTGTCCGGATGAAGTTATCTGCGTCAAAGTCCGTCATGGGGGTGCTCCCTTGACTAGCAGACAGAGAAACGCTCGAGGCCGGGTTTTGGTTCAGGCGCAGCGGGCGGTGATCTTCCATCCGTTGTGGTCCGTGATCGGGCCACTGGCCTTCGGCGCCGGCATTGTTTACCGCGACATCGAGACGGCCAAACCTTGCGACGGTCCTGTCGACCAGGGCGCGGACGTCATCCTCCTTGCGAACGTCGGCGTTGATGAACTCGGCCTCAGAACCGAGAGAGCGCAGCTCCTTGGCGAGCGCTTGGCCGACCTCGTCACGGCGACCGGCGACAACCACTTTTGCGCCCTTCTTGGCGAAGGCTACGGCGGCGGCGCGCCCGATGCCCGAGAGTCCTCCGGTGATCAAGACGACCGAATTGTTGCTCATATTACAATCCTCGCGATTGGCTCCGCCTTACCGGCAGAGCATGGCTGACCAGGAACTCTGGCGGCGCTTTGGAGGCCTCCAACCAGTTCTATGCCCGCTGGTGTGGAAGCGGTATGTAGGCGTCCCTGGCGCCGAAGAAAAAGACTTTGCAAGCTGAAGGCATGCCTTGCAGATATGGAAGGCCGTCATGGAGCTCCGGCATCTTCGCTATTTCGTCGCGGTCGCCGAAGAGGGCAGCCTGACGGTCGCGGCCGAGAAGAAACTGCATACCGCGCAACCGTCGCTCAGCCGTCAGATGCGCGACCTCGAAGATCAGGTCGGGGTGCCGCTACTCAGCCGCAGCGTGCACGGCGTCGAACTGACCGCCGCGGGCCGCGCCTTTCTCGACCATGCGCGGCTCGCGCTCACGCAGGCGGAGGCGGCGGTCGAAGCGGCGCGCCGGGCAGCTCAACCGGCCAAACCGATTTTCGCCCTCGGCTTTCTGACCGGGATGGAGATTGACTGGCTACCGAAGGTGATGCGCATCCTTCACGATCAACTGCCCAACATGAAGCTGACCATCGCAAGCCAGTACTCTCCGGACTTGGCCACGGAGCTGATGCGGGGGAGGCTCGACGCCGCGTTCATGCGCCGGGAGAAACAAGCGGAAGGCCTAGCCTACCGGCGCGTGCTGACGGAGCCGCTGTTCATGGTGTTCCGGAGCGATCATCGCCTGGCCGCGCAAGAGGCCGTCGATTTGCCGGACATCGTCGGCGAGACGCTCATCATTCCGTCCAATCGCGCTCCGACCTTGCGCTCCCTGATCGCCGGTTATCTCGAGAGATCCGGCCTCGACATCAAGCCGGCGCAGGAAGTGGTGGGTCTGGCCCACGCCGTGTCGATGGTGGCCTCGACCCGCGCCGTGATGCTCTTGCCCGCTTATGCGAGGAATCTCCTCCCCCGGTCGGTGACCAGCCGCCCCTTGCGCGGGACTGCGCCGACGATCGACCTCGTCGTCGGATACGACAAGGCTAACGCTTCGCCGATTCTCGAGCTCTTCCTCTCGAGGTTGGACGAGATCACCGCGGCCCAGTCGCACGCGCCGCCGTCGCCTGCCTAAGGCCCTGCCGGCTCGGGCGTGGCCCACGACGCGCCAGGCTTCGGGGGTTACGGTGGTTACGGTGACTTAATCAGAGACCTTCGGAAGGCGGGGTGGGACGCGAGCATCGCCATTCGATTCGACCCCCTCCTAGAAAAGGGGTAACCCCTTCGAGACCGGGGTTCGTTGAGCCGCGCCATAAATTCCGCTTCGGCGCAGGTCTGCATGTCGATGAGGGGATCGCGGCCGATCATCTCGGATATTTCGAGCTGCACGCAGCGATTTTTGCGTTGGCGTCGGCAAGCGCGGCCTCTGCCTTTTGGCGGATGTCGGCGACAAGCGCGGTTTGTTTGGAAATCTCGGCCTGATATTCAGCTTCCTTGGCCTCGCTCTGTTCGCGAAGTCCGGCGACAAGCGCGGTCTGCTGGGTGATTTCTGTCCTGTAGGTGGCTTCGTCGGCGTCGCCCTTTTGGCGGAGTTGGGCGACAAGCGCCGTTTGACGTGCAACCTCGCCCTGAGCGGTGGCGAGCGCCTTCTCAGCCTGTAGCTTGCTCAACTCCAACGAAACGCCAAAACCGAGCACCGCGACAACGGCGGGAGTAATCGCCAGCGCGGCCAAGGCTCTGAAACGCCGGGAGGCGGGGGCCTTCTTTTCACCAGCAATCGCAATCTCGGCTTGCACGGCGGGAGTGGCGCGGGGCGCCTGCTCGGGAACAGTGCTGACGTTGCCAGTCGCGCCGGTCATGGGCGCTTGTTGCCCGGAGAGTGGCGCTGCGGCCGGCTGCAGCGTAGCAGGCGACGGCCTAGCAGGCGACGGCGGCGCGGCCGTAGCGGCGTGTGCGCGCGCCAACAAGTCGTCGATTTCGTGTTCAGAAAAACCGGCAGTGCGCAGCCGTTCGAGTGTTTCGCTGCTCACCAGGTTCGGCCTATCAGGATTTGTCACGGGTCGGCCTCCTGCATGGTCGGTTGGCCTATTTCAGCCAACATACGCGGTGAAGAGGCCGCCCACGAGGGGCCTCTCGCCTCTGGACAGTCGCTCGCTAGCGCCTCTCGATGGCCGCAAGCAAGCCGAACCTCGGGGATGGCCGGGACATAGGGCGTTCAGAAGAACGCCCGTCCTTCGACGGGCTATGCCCGGCCATGACGGAAAATGACATGGAAATCAGCGACCACCGCGTTCGGCAACGAAAATACGAAATTCTCTTGCGAAGAATCCGAAATGTTCTATCTTTGTCCTCCTGACACCACGAAGGAGAAGGCCGTATGTCGGATCCCGTAGAAACCGCACCGCTCGCCGTCCCTCGAGACCGGTCGGTCGAGGCGCGGCGCGCGAAGCGCCAAGCGGAGGCGAGCCGGGAAAGGCGGATCATCGCGTCCTTGAATCGCGGCGTGCCGGTCGCCGTGATCGCGGAGTGGGAGGACGTTGGCGAGAAGCGCATGCGCGCGCTGGTTCGAGGCATTCTCGCTCGCCGCATGCCCGAGCCGCCCGCCCAGTTCCTCGCGATGCAGGTGAGCCGTCTCAACGAGGCGCTCCTGGTCTCCTTTGACGCGATGTCGGGGTCCAAGCTTCAGGCCGTCGATCGCGTCGTCAAGATTGTGCGTGAACTCGATCGCTATCACGGTTTCGTCGCAGCCGAGCGGTGGGGCCTTCCCGTTGCGTCCGAAGCGCCCGAGGAAATCCCCCCGTGGCTCGAGGCGCGCATCGCCGCGCGGATTCGCCCGCAAATGGCGCCGCAAAGGCTTGAAAAGATTGAATCCGCGCCCGTAAATGGTATGGCCCCAGAAGCGACCGACCCACAAGATATGGTACAAAGCGCGACGGCGCCGCGTCGGCTCTCGCCCCCGCCGACCGAAGTCCTCGCGCAGTCGAGGCGCCGGCGGCCAGCGCGAAAGTGAAGCCGCAAAAGCTCGAGAAGATTGAATCCTGGCGCGGTTGCAACGGAGGGAAATTTTCCTCCCCGCAAACCGTTGATATCACGCGAAACGGCGAAGGAATCTCGCTCCACCGTTCGTTTTTGCGACAGCCGACTGGAAATGCGAGCGCCGCCGCCGCCGCGAGAATCCCCGTTCACCCTGACGCTGCGCGCCGACGCCAGGATCGCCTCCGCCCTCGCGCAGCGGTGGGATGGGGGGAGCCGAGCTAGTCCCGCGCGTCGCCGAAAATGGCGCGGTTCTCCTCTCCCCGCTCTTCGCGGAGAGAGGTCGGGTGAGGGGCCTGGGTGATTGGCCGCTAGGGTCACGTTTGTCTCAGAGACAAATGATTACAATGGTTTGCAGCGAACGGCCTAGCAGTTTCAGCAGTGCGGCTACTCACCCGCGCCCCTCACCCGACCTCTCCCCGCAAAGAGGCGGGGAGAGGGGATCTCTCCAATTGTCAACGACACGCCGAACTAGAGCGCTCTCGCGTCGGCGGCGTCACCGGCGCCCGTCGACGCGCAACGGAGCGGCGCGAAAATTTACCTGGCTGTAGGTCATTGAAAAGTCGAGAAACCAGAAAATCCTTGCCCCGCCCTCTCCGACCGGCGCCGCCCGGGCCGATGCTCCTGCCCGGCGGGTCCGTGGGCCGTCCCCCGGCCGCGCATCGGCGGTGAGGGCAGCCCGAGTGACGCTCGGCCCTCTCGTCGTTCTTCCGCCCCGCATTGACAAATTCCCGCCCTTCGGGCTTCCTGCCCACGTCAGTCGAAGACACCCAGCGGAAGAGTCCGGCGTGGCGTCAGCCATTCCGGCGCCGAAGGCGCAACCGCCCCGGAAACGCTCAGGCCAATGGACCGTTGGGTGATGACGCTCTGGAAAGCGGTCGCGGCGCTTTGCGCTTCTGCCCACCGACGGGGGTAACCGCTTTGCGAAGCGGGAAATCTCTCAGGTCACCGGACAGAGGGGGCGACGCCTGGAAGCGGTCGCGCGCCGCGATCGTATATCGGCGTTCGCCTGCTCGAGCCTCGGTGATCGATGTCGGATGTCATAGCCCTGAGGACCCCGCTCTACCCGCTGCACCTCGAACTCGGCGCGCGCTTCACGCCGTTCGCAGGCTACGAAATGCCGGTCCAATATCGGAGCGGCATTCTCGCCGAACACCTGCACACGCGCTCCCTCGCCGGCCTGTTCGACGTCTCGCACATGGGCCAGGCCTTTCTCGACGGCCCCGATCACGAGACGACCGCACGCGCGCTGGAGAACCTCACCCCCGCCGACATCGTCGGGCTCGCGCCCGGGCGGCAGCGCTACACCCAGTTGCTCAACGCCGACGGCGGCATCGTCGACGACCTGATGGCGACCCGTCCGCCCGGCGCGAACGGGTGTATCGCGCTGGTTGTCAACGCCGAGCGTAAAACGGCGGATTTCGCGGCTCTGCGCGCCGCCCTGCCCGCGAATGTCGTCCTCACCGTCGCCGACGACGCCGCGCTCGTCGCGCTGCAGGGACCGGCGGC
>JBAQGU010000434.1:0-2623 GCA_049287975.1 Roseiarcus sp. | reverse complement strand
GGGTTACGGCGTGCGCGCGCTTTTCCCACCGGTGGTGGAACATCGGCTCATCGGCTTCGGGCGCAATCGGGCCGAACCCCATCATGCCGCCGAGGTCTTGGGCGCCGTTCACGACGATGCGCCTTCGGGCGAGAGCGCGAGGCCGACGCCGATCATGCTGTCGCGGCTGACGAGCGCGGCGAGCCGCTCCTCGCTCCATTCTTCGGCGCCCTCCGGTCGTTGGGGAACGACGAGGTAGCGAATCTCGGCGGTTGAATCCCAGACGCGGATTTGTGTCTGCGGCGGCAGGACGACGCCGAATTCGGCCAGCACGCCGCGCGGATCGATCACCGCGCGCGAGCGATAGGGCGGCGACTTGTACCAGACCGGCGGCAGGCCGAGCACTGGCCAGGGATAGCACGAGCATAAAGTGCAGACGACCAGATTGTGGCGCTCGGGCGTGTTCTCGAGCGCGACCATGTGCTCGCCCTGCCGGCCGCCGTAGCCGAGTTCGGCGATCGCCGACGTGGCGTCGTGCAGCAGGCGGCCGCGATAGTCCGGATCGCTCCAGGCGCGCGCGACCACGCGGGCGCCGTTACGCGGCCCGACCTTGTGCTCGTAAGTCTCGATGAGCGCGTCGAGCGCCGCCGGATCGACATAGCCCTTTTCGACCAGCAACGTTTCGAGCGCCCGCACGCGCAACGCGACCTCGGAGAGTTCGGAATGGTCGTGGTCATGGTCGATCATGCGAGCACTCGCGGATTTGGGGATTGTAGGTTTTGGGCCGGGTCAACTCGCGGACCAAACCGCATCTTTGCTCAGCCGCGCGTTCGTGATTCGGGAACATAACGTTTCACCACGATTTGGTCGGCGCGGTCGCGCATCTCGCAGGCATCGAACCAAGCTTGCATTTTCAATAGCGTGTCCATGTTCACGCCGAAAGCCTTCTCGATCCGAAGAGCCATTTCCGGCGACACGGCGGCCTTGCCGTTGACGACGTCGGACAGCGTCGCGCGGCGCACGCCGAGGGCCTCGGCGGCCTCGCTGACGGAAAGGCCAAGCTCACCGAGAACTTCCTCTCGGATGAAGGCGCCGGGGTGGGCCGGCCTCATTCGTATCGCGGTGAGCGCATCGGTCATCAGTGATAATCCTCCAAATCCAAGTTCGTGATGTCGCCCCCTTCGAGATCGAATGTGATCCTCCAGTTTCCCGAAACGGAGACGCTCAAGTTCCCTCGCGGTCCCCGCTGAGACAATGAATCCGCCAGCCGGAAGGACCCTGCACGCCATGCATATCCGCCGCCGCGACGAGCGCGGTCAGGATGTTGCGCGCCCGATTCACTAGATCCGGACGCAATTCGTGGGTCGTCGTTCTCGAGGAATCGGCGAAGGGCGCGATGTTTGATGCCGCGAATATTCATTCATGCGTAAGCGTACGGTATTACCGTACGAATTGAATGCGCTTTTTCGGGGGAACTCTGCAGGCGGCATCACGCCGCCATTTCCTGTTCGATCGCCCTCTTGACGCTCGCCCGGTCCGCCATTCGCGCTCGATGTTCGGCCACACGCGGGAAACGTGCGGGATCGACGTCGTCCCCCTCCAGCCACGTAGCGAGCGTGAAGAGGTAGGGATCGGCGATCGAATAATCTTCCCCCATCACCCACGGCCCTTTGAACATCCGGGTCTCGATCAGTTCGAAACAGGCGCCGACGCTCTCGGGAACCTTGCGTTTCATGTCGGCGAGCGAAGCCTCCTCGGCCGCCCACCGATAACCCCGGCGTCCATGGGCGTGCGCGACATGCACGGTCGAGCAGAGATGGCTGGTGAACGCCTGCAATTGTGCGAAGGCGAAAGGGTCGTCCAACGGCGCGAGGCGGGCCTCGGGAAAACTCTGTGCGACAAAGGCGAGGATCGCCGGCGTCTCCGTCAAAACGCCGCGCGGGGTTCTCAGTGTGGGCACGCGGCCCTTGGGATTGATCGCGAGATAGTCCGGCGATTGCTGCTCGGTCTTGCGGAAATCGAGCCGCTTCAATTCGTAGCTCGCCCCCGCATCCTCCAGCGCGATGTGCGAAGCGAGCGCGCAAGTGCCGGGCGAGTAGAAGAACGTGAACATGAAACACTCCGTCATTGCGAGCGACAGTGAAGCAATTCAGATTGAGCCGTTGCGGTTTCAGCTTCGTCATACACGGGCTTGACCCGTGTATCCAGGGCCGACGTCCGCGGATAATCACGGATGGCGCCGCCTGGATGCCCGCCTCGAGGCCGAGCATGACGGGCGGCGGCCCTGATTCAGAAGGTCACGCGTCCTTCTTCAGGACGACGCGGAAGCGGGCTTTGCCGCTCATCATTCGATCGTAGGCTTCCTGCGCCTTCTCGAACAGGTAGACTTCGTTCATCGAGGCGATCTTGTTGAGCACACTGAAGTTCAGCGTGTCCTCCGAATCCCGCGCGGTCCCGGAATACCATCCCCGCACCGCCGCGCTTTTCATGAGGAGATCGAACGAGTTGATAGTCAGCGGGCCGACGGCGCCGATCACCATCATGACCCCGTTCGGGCCGAGCCCACCGGAGATCGCCTGCATTGCCTCGCCATTGGTGACGGTGGCGAGAATCGCTTTCGCGCCGCCCATTGCCAGGAGCGCCT
>JBAQGU010000433.1:0-3334 GCA_049287975.1 Roseiarcus sp. | reverse complement strand
AGATTGTAGCCGCCGACCCGTCTCTGCACAGCGGGAAAGCGCGCCGCCACCTCGTCCGCCTCGCGCGCGCCGATCCGCAAAATGTCGGCGAACAGCGCCCGGCGCGGGTCGTCCGCGGCGACGTCGGAGAGATCGGCTTGGACGGCGCCGAAATGCGCGGGCGAGCCGTCGGCGAGCACCGCGTCGATCGAGAGCACGTTGTCGCGCATCGTGCCGTAGCGAAGCGATCTGCCGCCGCAGGAATTGTTGCCCGCCATGCCGCCGATCGTCGCGCGCGAGGCGGTGGAGATGTCGACCGGGAACCACAGCCCCTCCGGCTTCAGCCGCCGATTGAGCTCGTCGAGCACGATCCCGGGCTCGACCTTGCACGTCCGGGCATGCGCATCCAGCGACAGGATCTTTGTGAGCCGCTTCGAGCAATCGACGATGAGCGCCGCGTTCACCGTCTGCCCGCTCTGCGAGGTCCCTCCGCCGCGCGGCAGCACGGGAACGCCCCGCGATCGCGCGACGCGGAGGGCGCGCCCCGCCTCCTCGATCGAGCCCGGAATGACCACGCCGAGCGGCATGATCTGATACGACGAGGCGTCGGTCGCGTAACGGCCGCGCGTGAAGGCGTCGAACTGGATTTCGCCGACGCCTTCCTCGCGCAGCGCGCGCTCGAGGCCGGCAACCGAACCGCCCATCTGGCTTTTCCTCCGCCTGGCATTGAATGTCCCTACAGGGCTGCGTAAGTCAAAACCAGCGCGTGTACCTTCTCGCGCTCTTCGCGAGAGAAGGTGCCGCCATAGGGCGTCGAAGACGCCCGTGTTTCGACGGGCTACCGCGCCGGATGAGGGCCGTCGTAATTCCCACGGCCCTCACCCCAGCCCTCTCCCGCAAGGGTGGGAGAGGGGGCATTGTGGAGGAGCGGAGATGAGCGACAACGAACGGCGGCGAGCGGGCCGTCACTTCCTGCAAATTCCGGGGCCGAGCCCGGTCCCCGAGCGAGTTTTGCGGGCGATGGACATGCCCGTGATCGATCATCGCGGGCCGCAGTTTCAGAAGCTGGGCCAGCGCGTGCTCGCCAAGATCAAGGGCGTCTTCAAGACCGACAGCCACGTCTTCGTCTACCCGACCTCGGGCACCGGCGCTTGGGAGGCGGCGCTCGCCAATCTGTTTTCCCCGGGCGATTGCGTTCTCATGTATGAGACGGGACATTTCGCGACCCTCTGGAAAAACATGGCGCAGCACCTGCGTTTGCGGCCGGAATTCATCGGCTCCGATTGGCGCGGCGGTGTCGATGTCGAGCGCATCGAGAGCCGGCTGCGCGAGGATTCCGGCCATTCGATCAAGGCGGTCTGCGTCGTGCACAACGAGACTTCGACCGGGGCGACCTCCCATATCGACGAAGTCCGCAAGGCGATCGACGCGGCGGGCCATCCCGCTTTGCTGCTGGTCGACACCGTTTCCGGGCTCGCCTGCGCCGACTATCGCCACGACGAATGGGGCGTCGACGTCAGCGTCTCCGGCTCGCAGAAGGGGCTGATGCTGCCGCCCGGCCTCGGCTTCAACGCCGTCAGCGAGAAGGCGCTGGCGTTCGCGCGCAAGGCCGAGACGGCCAAGCAGTTCTGGTCGTGGGAAGGAATGATCCCCCACAACGCGCGCGGCTTCTTCCCTTCGACGCCGGCGACCAACCTGCTCTACGGCCTCGACGTTTCGATCGACATGCTGAACGAGGAAGGCCTCGATCACGTCTTCGCCCGGCACCAGCGGCATGGCGAGGCGGCGAGGCGCGCGGTAGCGGCCTGGGGCCTCGAGACCATCTGCCTCGATCCCCGGCTGCATTCACCCGTGTTGACCGGCGTGATGCTGCCGGAAGGGCATGACGCCGATCGTTTTCGCGCCATCGCGCTCGAACATTTCGACATTTCGCTCGGCGCCGGCCTCGGCCGGCTCGCCGGCAAGGCGTTCCGGATCGGCCACCTCGGCGACATCAACGATCTGACGCTGCTCGGCGCGCTCGCCGGCGTGGAAATGAGCCTGGGCCTCGCCGGCGTCGATTGCGAAGCCAGCGGGGTGCTCGCGGCGATGGGCTATTTGCGGGAGACTTCGGCGCCGGAGTAGGCGCGCCGCGACTCAAAGAATTGCACGCCAACAGGGAATCAACAGGGAATTCCTCGAGTATCCGTTGATTGCTGCGAAAAACCACCCCGAAAACATCTGCGAATTCAGTCGTTTGCGAGACCGAGAGATGAAATTCCCTGCGCGACGGAACAGGGAAATCAATTCGCGCCAACAGGGACTCTAATTCGCGCCAACAGGGAATTAATTCGCCATAACAGGGAATCAATTCCACCTTGGGGATCAACCATCGCGATTGACGTCGGCTCAGGCGACGCCCAGAAATAAACGAGCCAACTCCCCACCCGTCATTGCGAGCGCAGCGAAGCAATCCAGGGGCCGCGTGACGCGGCCCCTGGATTGCTTCGTCGCAAGAGCTCCTCGAATGACGGGAGAGGCATCTCCGTCCAGTCGATTCGGTAGTTATTGAGCGTCGCCTTAGATGAGATTCACGCGCCGAGGACGCCCTTCCAACGAGGGATGTGAGAGCGCGGTTGTGGAACATCTGGCTACGCAATGGTATGGAGGAGTCGCCAAAGGAACCGCTCCATGCCCGATATGCAGAAAGTCAGCGTCGCGCTGACAGGCGAGCAAGTCGCCGCCCTCGAGGCCGCCGTCGAAGCGGGCGAATATGCGACGACCGGCGAGATCGTGCGGGAAGCTTTGCGCAATTGGCAATTCAAGCAGGAGCTTCGTCGGAAAGACGTCGAGCGACTGCGCCGCCTGTGGGACGAGGGCAAGGCCAGCGGTCCGGCGGAACCGCTCGACTTCGGCGAACTGCGAAAGGAAGCGCGACGCCGGCTGGCGGAGATCCAAAAAGCGCAGGCTGATGGTCGCTAGGCTGATCGGGAGTCCAGAAGCCCGAAAAGACCTGCTCGAAATCTACATTGCTATCGGCCTCGACAATCCTGCGGCGGCCGAGCGGCTATACACAACGATCGAAGCCAAGGCCGACAGGTTGAGGCGTCATCCCCGGCTCGGGCCGCGGCGCCCCGACATTCGGGCTGCCGCGCGTTTGCTCGTCGAGGGGCCTTACCTCATTCTCTTCGAGACCCGCCCGGATACGGACGAGGGTCCGGTCGACACGGTCGAGATCCTCCGCGTCGTCGATGGGCGTCGCGATCTGACGAACTTGGTCTAGCCGAGCCGTCCGGTCCCCCGCTACCTCCGCCCGAACAGCCGCTCGATATCGGCCAGCTTCAGTTCGACATAGGTCGGCCGGCCGTGGTTGCAC
>JBAQGU010000432.1:0-4420 GCA_049287975.1 Roseiarcus sp. | reverse complement strand
GGGTTGCGAGGCGGAAAATTTTCGCGCAACCCAATGCTGTCCCTGATTTGGAGCGCGAAAGGCGGGGCGGCTTTGGGAGTTACGTGACGTTACAAACTTTGCCATTCCTGCCGCTCCCAGCCTTGATCGCGCACGGTCAGGCGCGCTGGCCTGAGTGCTAGATCTTGTGGGTTCGAGGCTTCCGAGCCCATACCATTTCCGGGCGCGGATTCAATCTTTTCAAGTCGTTGCGGCGCCATTTCCGGGCGACTCCGTTTTTGCCGTCTCGCGCCGGGATGCCGGCGACCGAAACTCCTCGGTTCAAAAGATCGACGGGGTCGGGCATCCGGGTCCGCGAGGTCTGTTCTGATCCACGGAAACGTGTAACACGCTTTCTGACAATCCGCAATAATTCTTGCAATGAATCTCAGCCACTCCCGACGACGTCGGAGACGACGAATTTACGGGATTTTTCCCGCGCCCGCGCTCTCGACCTACGGGATCGAGGCGCACCTCCGACGCGGTCTTTTCAACGCGGACACGAATGTGGTCGTCGCCAGCGCTGCGCGAGCTTCGCGCCTTTCTCAAAAAGCCGCCGCTCACCGCTGTCGAGCTTTTCGCGTCGATCACGATGCCTGACGGCGAGCGCGGACGCGGTCGGCGGGTTTATGGACGCACTTCGTGCGCGATAAGGTCAAAGCCGCGATGGCGAGGCTGGGAAGTCGCGGGGAGACTAGATCAACCAGAGCAAGGGTTGTCATCCAAAAGATGACGACGCCCGCCGCGACTCACGCATGGCGATGGCCTTGGATTGTGCCAATGGGCCATAGCTTCGAGCCCATGATCTTCAGCGTCGCGGCCGTGATCTTCGTATTTAGTCTCTTGATCCCGGTGCTTGCGGTACTCGTCCCAAAGTGATTTCGACGCGGCGAAGAAGGCGATCTCACGCCACCTCATAGGAGCGTGGTCGAAAACTAGCGCCATGTTTACCTCCGATTTCACACAGCGAAACGCGCGACTCGGATCGACAAGCCAAGAGCCGGCAGAAATTCCATGAGATGCAGGGCGCGGGCATGCCGATCGAGATTCATCGATGCCTCCCACCGGAGCGTGGCGATCACTGAATCGAATTCAGCACGAAGGTTGCGGGGTCCGCACCTAAGATTGCCCATAGGTAAAGCCACGCTCGCGGGCTTTTTAAGCGGTAAGGCGGAAATGCGGGGAATGTGCGGCGGACAGCACCTAATGATAAAGGACATTGTAAATATATTAATTCCATATCCTAATTATGGGTTTTGCCAGCGAGCCGCCGACCCCTCAAACCCGTCCGATTCCCTCGAGCTCCCGCGTCCCACTCCCGTCGGCGCACGACCCCTTGAAGACGCGCTAGCTTTCGATGTGCTTTCGCACGGCGGCCCTCCCGTCCTCCATGTTGCGCGCCTCGATGACCTGAAGAAGCGCGACGTGATCGGTCTGCACCGTGTGCAAATGCTCCAGCAGCCGCGTCAGCGTACCGCGGGCCGGGCGGCGCGTGCCATGTTTTCGGTCATGGACCCTATCCGCACGGCTATTTTGGTCCCTATCACTGATAGGCTTGGGCCGGCAGCAGTGGAGCGCGTTTGACGACGAACTTGTCGCAGGCGGCCTCATCAAAGCAGAAGCCCCGAAGGCTGGCCGGATTAATCTCAGGACTTGTGCGACACAGTCCGCGGGCATCATTGCGACGCGATAATCATCGCGCCGGTCGGGCATGACCCCAACTCTTTGAACAAGCGGAGGCGACAGGCGTTATTCGATCACTTCGTCCGCGCGGGCGAGAACGGTCGTCGGCACGTCAAGACCGAGCTTCTTCGCGGTCCCGAGGTTGATCACTAGCTCGTACTTGGTTGGCGCCTGCACCGGTAGATCGGCGGGCTTCTCGCCCTTGAGGATGCGATCGACGTAGCCGGCCGCGCGCCTGGGCGCGTCGACCGGATCAGGCCCGTACGAGACGAGGCCCCCGCCCGCGGGGAAGAATCGGAACGGATAGATGCTCGGCAGACCGTACCGTAACGCCAGCGAAATGATCGACTTTCGATGGTTCACCGACGACGGGCTCGCGGTGACGATCAGGCCGCCGTTCCGCTCACGCGAGAATGCGGTGATTGCGCGTTCGGTCTCGGCGGGATCGCGCACGTCGATTGTGGTCAGCTCCACGCCGGACGAGGGCGGCGCCATGGCCTGGATCGCCGCGAACTGTCCGATTCCGGCGGCCAGAGCGGGGTCGCGGAGCACGGCGACCCGCGTCAGGCCGGGCGCAATCTCCTTGAGCAGTTCGAGCCATTTCCCGCTCAGACTGTATTCGAACGAGAGAAATCCGGTGGTGTTGCCGCCCGGCCGCGAGAGGCTCGCGACGAACCCTGCGCCAACCGGATCGATGACGCCCGCAAACACGATCGGTACGCTGCTCCTACTCCGCTGCAGCGCCGCCACGCTCACGCTGACAGAAGCAAAGATGACGTCCGGGGCCAGCGCGACCAGTTCCTCCGCGGATCGGCCGAGATCAACATCGCTCACCGACCAGCGAACGTCGATCTTCACGTTGCGGCCGTCGGTCCAGCCCAATTGTTGCAGCCCCTCCACGAATGGCGCGAGCCGGGCCTGCCCTTCCGGATCATCGGCGGCGAAAGCAATGAGCACGCCGACTCGCCGTTCCGCCGGCTGCGCGTGCGCAGCAAGCGGTCCCGCGACAGCCGCCGCGCCTGCTAGCGATATGAACTCCCGCCGCCTCATGGGTCTCTCTCAGGCCAAGCAAAACACCCTAGCACATCATATGCCCGTGCGGTTGCTGCCCATCCCCCTCAAACCCGCCCGACCCCCTCGAACTCGGACGTCCGCATTCCGCCGGCGCCCGGCCCCTCGAAGACGCGCTTGCAGGTGTTTTCGATGTGTCTGCGCATCGCGGCGCGCGCGGCGTCTTTGTCGCGCGCCGCGATGGCCTGCAACAGCACGGCGTGCTCGGCCTGTACCATGCGCAAATGCTCGAGCGGACGCGTCAGCGTCAGGCTCCGCGCGAGATTGATCGCGAATTCAATCGGCGTTCGCATCGACTGCAACACGGCCTCGAAGTACTCGTTGCCGGAAGCGCGGGCGACCGCGAGATGAAATTCGAGGTCCGCCCTGGTGGCGACGGCGCCGTCCCTGGCCGCCGCCTCCATCCGCTCCAGAGCTTGGCGGATCGCTTCGAGCGTCTCCGGCGCGTGGTTTTGCGCGGCGAAGAAAGCCGCCTCGCTCTCGACGCCGGCCCGGAATTCGAAGCACTTCCTGACCGCGGCGAGACTGTCGATCGGCCAGAAATCCGGCGCGCCGAGCGGCGCCGGACCGGATGCCGGCGACTTTCTGAAGTAGCTTCCCGAACCTTTCCGCGAAACGACGACCCCCCGGGAACGCAGGCGCGACAGGGCTTCCCGGACGACCGGGCGAGAGACGCCGAACCGATCGGCGAGCGCGAGTTCCGAGGGCAACCTTCCCTCGTCGCCGAACTCGCCTTGTTCGATGAGATCCGAAATCCGGCGGGAGAGATGATCTCCAAGTGTTGGCGGTTGCAGCAGCGGTTCCCAGCTTTTGCTTCCGATCCCCATCCGGGAAACTTGTCTGACAGATTCTGACGGCATGAAGTCGATTGTCTCTATGAGGCGCGCGTTTTCACAAGAGGTATGGCATCAAGGGCCAGTCAGAAAACAAACGCGCCCTATCCGTCATTGCGAGCAAAGCGCAGCAATCCAGACTTGGGCTGCGCATCTGCGGCTTGGTCTGGATTGCTTCGCTGTCGCTCGCAATGATGACCTCCCTGCCGCGGTCGCCAAAATCAGATTGACAGGCTGACTGAATTTTCCTACGCCCGTTCACCAATTGGCGCAAGCTTGTGCTTGAAGCTGCTGCTGCCCTGGTCCAAGTTCGACCGTGAGAGCACGGTCTGACCGCGCGAGCAGATTTCAGGGCCAACGAGCCCCGAGGGAAGGATACGTCGATGGACGCCGCGGGCCCGAGCCTCGAGGCCGCCAAAGGGAGCGGCGAGCCCGCGATGCGCGGGGTCGAATTGCTCGTCGTGCGCGGCGTGTCGAAGTCGTTCGGCGGCACCCAGGCGCTCGACGATGTCGGCATGCGCCTCGAGTCCGGAGAGATTGTCGCGCTCTTGGGCGAGAACGGCGCGGGCAAATCGACGCTCATCAAAATTCTTGCCGGCGTCTACGCTTTGGACAAGGGCGAGATCAGCTATCGCGGCGAGGACGCGACAGGGACGCTGCGGCGCTTGCCGATCGCCTTCATTCATCAGGACCTCGGCCTCATCGACTGGATGACCGTCGCCGAGAACATATGCCTGACGCTGGGCTATCCGAGACGTGGCGGCTTGATCGACATCGAGGCTGCGCGCGCTCGCGCCCGAGTCGCGCTGGAAAAG
>JBAQGU010000431.1:0-3253 GCA_049287975.1 Roseiarcus sp. | reverse complement strand
ACGCCGACGCGGTCAACCTCGAGGATCAAGCTGCTCATGGCGTTGCGCTGAGTGACGCGCAACTTCATCATTCGCGCCAACTGCTCCAAATGCAGAGCCGAATTCTCACGACCGCAAATCCCTCGTTCGATGCTCGCCACTGGGCCCCTTTCCGTGGAGACTCTGTCTAGAGAAAAAGAAAGGCCCGTGCGTTAACTCAACCGCTCTCGGCGCGTCCCGGTGCGCGAGAGTCCAGTTTCATAGCTCCCTGCCTTGGAAACGCTATATTGCGAGCTGCCCAGGTGCAGTGCGAGGGGCAAACATATAACATTTATCTCTAGCAAATGCGCCGCGCCGTCGACATCGCCCGGGCTTGCTCAGGCTGCCAGCTCGGACGTCTGTTGGGTCCGCCGCAGACATAGGTGCAACAATGTTTTCCTCGACTCGTTTCGGTGCAGCGGTTTTTCTTGGCGTCAGCTTCTGGATGGCGGCCTTGGCGACTTCCGTAGCCGTTGCTCCGACCCTCACGACGTGGCACCCATTGCGAATTGGGGCAGGCGGTGGGACCTTATCAACATAATCGCCGGATTAGTACACAATGAATATGTAATTCTGCAATCCGAGGATGCCGCCAAAACGTGGACCAGAATGGGGGAGTTTCCTCTCGGTAACCTCGATTTTGTCCAGGTTATTGAGGGCGATCAGAACATTGCGAGATTAGTGTACCTGGGATTTAGCGGCTCAGGGTTCGCGTACGGGGAGCCGACGTCGGCACAAGTGAATGGAGGCAGGGAAGTTCGTCCGGGAGATCTCCGTAAGAGAGAATAATTCAGATCATATAATGGTGGGTCGGAGACCGGCGCGCCGCTTTAGGTGGAAGTTCATGTTTCCTGTAGCTCGCCCTTTCCTCCGCGAGTGTCACACCGTCTTAGTTAGATCGTGTGAGAAGTTCGATGCGGCGTTCGAGGCGAAGGTGGCGCTGAAGGCTCTGCGGCGGGTATTACGGTTTCCGACGCTTGCCGAACGGCATGAACGTGCATCCGAACCAGATTAACGGCTGGAAGAAGGTGGTGGTGGACAATGTGGCGAGCCTTTTCGCCTAGCGCGCCAGCGCCTCGGGCGAGGGCGAGGAGGCGCGCGAGCGTGAGACGGCCAGCTCTACAGCAAGATCGGCGAGCTGACGGTAGAGCGGGATTTCTTGGCCAGGAAGCGGAAGTCGTCGCGCTCGTCGATATGCAGGGCGCGCGCGTGAATATAGCGCAGCCGCCCTGAGCGGCTTAAACGTCGTTTTTTGCGAACCCGTCTTTGTTCGCTGGGGCTTCGGCGGCTACGAGCCCGCCGTCGTCGTCATCATGGATCGCGGCGCGCGTGGTCGCAGTGATCGACCCCGACGAAGCGGGCGCGGCCGAAATGGCGCTCGCCGCTTTGGCCGCCCTGCCTCGGGAAGCCGGGAGCACTTGATCCTTCCTGCGCTGGTACTGCATGTTCCCGGCGTATTCAGCCCCGCGTTTTGCCGTGAGCTGATCGCGCATTTCGAGGCCAGCCCGCACCAGGTCGGCGCCATGGCCGCGATCGACGCGCAGGGCCATACGATTCACAAAATCGATGCGGCGAAGAAGCATCGCCATGATTTCGAGCTCGGCCCACATGATCCCTATCTCGGCGGCGTGCTCAACGGCTTGATCCGCACGGTCCTGCCCGAGATCAAGAAAGCCTTCCACATCGACGCGTGCCATACCGATCGCTTCATCATCGCGCGTTGCGACGACAGCGGCGGCTTTTTCCGGCGCCATCGCGACAATTCAGCGCCGTACATGGCCTTTCGGCAATTCGCGCTGTCCGTGAATCTGAATTCGGAATACGAGGGCGGCCATGTCCTCTTTCCCGGTACGGGGGCGGGAGTGGGGTTTTATGAGGCCGCGCCGGTCACGAAAGGCCGCCGCTACGTCCTGCTGACGTTCCTGCACAATGCCGCGGCCCAGTCGCGATGGCTGGCCAGCACGGCGAGGCGCGGCTAGTCGCCCGTGTCGCCGAATTTGATGGGGTCGGCAATTACTCCCTCCCCCCTTGTGGTCCTCTTGTGTGGGAGGGCTGGGGTGGCGGATCACCGGGCGCTCTATAAAAGGCCTATTCTTCAAATTGATACAGCGGCGACCCCCCTAACCCTCCCCCAGAAGAGGACCACAAGGGGGGAGGGGATCAGCTACGTCCCATCAAAGTGACTGCCGCGACCGGCTAGTACGGCGCGTCGTTCGAACTGAGCGGCGTTCCTCTCTCCCCGCGAAGACGGTTCCCGACACGTTCTCTAAACATGGGTTGCGTTCGATCCGTCCGGTGTGTTCGCCGTGGGTCACGGCGACAACCGGCTCTTCCTGGCAATCCAAATAGTTCCGATCGTGATGCCTGTGCTGAGGATCACCGTTCCCAGGAACATGAGAAAAAAGAGCCTGTCCTCCGACCAAAGGCTTCTCAATCTCCTCATAGAACTCGGCGGCAGCCAAGGCGATGACGGTCAGGCCGATCACGGGGTACTCCCCCGTCCACACGCTGTGAAAGTCGCACCGGAGCCCGCGGGTGGCCTGCTTCCAACTCGCCCGACGAGGAAGCCAGCGAATGCGCCGGCTGTAATCCTCATAGGCCGAGCCGAAAGCTTGGAGCAGATGGACTTCTTCGGCCCTGACGATGGCCGCATGCAAGAGAACGTAGGTGAGCGTTCCGAACAGCACGCTCCACTTGTTGCCGTGCATGAGGAAGATGCCGGTGCATATCAAAATATATATTGCCCGCGTAGAGCGGATGACGGGACACACGTTAAAACGCTGCGAATTCAGTCATTTGCGAGAGAATTACCTACGCGACGGAGCAGGGAATTATTTTGCGCGAGCAGGGAATCAATTCCGCCCTTTCGACCGGGGCAGGGAATTCGGCGCGAAATCGATTCTTGCGCCACGACCTATCCAATCATCAAAATGCGTCTCTGTAGTGGATAAGAAAATAACCACGGGGCTGGACGCACGACCATGTCTGGCCAGCGATCTTCGCGCCGCTCGAGACCGCTTTCCCGCTCGGGCCGTCGCCTCATCGTGCGCCCCCAGCTGGATACCCCGCTTTGCGATCCCGCGCCGATGCAGCGCCTGGTCGGCGAAGGCGGGATACCTCGGGGTGGCGCTCGAGAATAAGTGCGGCAGTTTGTGGTGGGCGACCCAGTCCCAGTCGTGAGATTACCTAACCCTCTCCGTCATCGCGAGCAAAGCGAAGCGACCCAGACTAGGGG
>JBAQGU010000430.1:0-4741 GCA_049287975.1 Roseiarcus sp. | reverse complement strand
GGACTGGCGAATTCAAATCCGCAGCCGGCGAGGAGACGATGATCCCGCCTCTCTCCGACCTTCTCGCGGGGCTCGGGGTGGGCCTCGTCGGCGGCGTCACCTCGGGCTTCTCCGGGTGAGTCCCGGCGGCGGCCTGGTCGTGTCCGCAAATCTCCTGCTGGGCGCCGAACAACACGTCGCGCAAGGTATCCTGCTGTTCGCCCAGATTCCTCCACAGGACGGGATCAAGCGCTATTGCGAAAAGGGCAGACGGACGCCGACGAGTTGGCTGGTTGACTTGGGCATCGGCTTCCTCATCGGCGGCGTCGGCGGAGCGGTGGCAGCGGGCAGCGTCTCGAGTTCCTTTCTGCGATGGACCTATGTCGTCTATCTCGCCGCATTGGACGCCATGCTGATTTTTCGGCCTTCCGTTTCACGACCGGAGGCTACGCCCCGGAATTTCACTGGACCTCTTTGCTGGCCGGCGCTGCCTGGCGTGGGCTTCCTCGCCGGCTTTTCCTCGGGGTTTCTCGGAATCGGCGGTGCCCTGACGATCACTGCGGGACTGAGCGCCGGTCTTCGGGTCCTGCGGCATCAGACGCAATTGGTCAGCCTCGTCTTTTCGATAATTCCGACGACGATTCCCGCGGCATGGATCTATTGGCGGGATGGCTGGTCCGCGCCGTGGTTGCTGATAGGCGGGGTCGTCATCGGGCTCCGGGCGGGAACCGACCTCGGCGCTCGCATGGCCAACCGGGCAGGCGAGACGGCTCTGCATCGCACGCCGTTCTGTTTTGCCTCGGTGGCGATTTACATGGCCTGTCGGGCGTTGGCTCGAGGGGCGCCCGTCGCTCGGGGTCGGCCGCTTTGGCATTGACGATGGGATAAAACAGCGACGTTATGACTTTGCGGCAAGACGACTGCATTCACGTCTTGCCTCGATGCCCAAAAGCGTCTACACGGCGGCTCCTCGAAACGTCGAGCCCGCTCCCGTTTCGATGCCTGCGCGCCCGTAGCTCAGCTGGATAGAGCACCAGACTACGAATCTGGGGGTCAGGAGTTCGACTCTCTTCGGGCGCGCCAATCATGTCAATGACTTGACGGGTTTCGGCTCACGCATAAATATTTTCGCGGACCCGATGCGGACCCGCCGGAGGCAAGGTCGCTCTGCCCGCGAGCGCGGCGCGCGTTCGGCTCCCTGTCGCCAAAGCGCCGCCTTTGGGAGGCCCTGGTGGACCCCTCGCTCCGTCAACGGCTGACTTGGCCACTGCTCGCCCTCGCGCCGCGCTCGATCCCACCCTCTTCGATAGACGGCTCCGAAAGGAGCGCTTTCCATGCCGCTGTCCGTTAGGCCGAAAACCGTCGGATCGGCGCCGCGCCTGACCAGGCGCGTTTCGCCGGCCCGCTATCGATCGAAGAGAAGTTCGCGATACTGCGGGCCGCTCTAACTAATCGGGCCGGCGCCGGGAACCGAACCCGGTTCGCACCGACTGGGCGCGCGACATGACCGAGATTCGCACCCTCTCAACTGCTGGCAGCCAAGCGGGACGAAATCGAAGCAGCGATAGCGAACTGCCAGGCTCGGCTTTGCGCAAGCGCGTGCGGATCTCTCGCACGTCAACTCCCGCCTTGCGATCTTTGAGACGACGGGAGAACCCCACGCCGAAGTACGCGCCTAAGACGATTTGCATGGCCTCTTCGCTCGCGGCGAGATATGCTCCTGTGCAAGGATGCCCTCGCCAGCAGGACTTACCGCCGCACCTCCGCCGGTTGCCCCGTGTCGGCGATCTCGGCGACGCCAGCCGCTTCTGAGTTGAAAACCTTGGTGACGGCCTGTCCGCCTTTCTCGCGAGCGACTACAACAACCTTGCGCTTGCCGTTTTGGTTCTTCGCTCGCGGTTTCGCGCGTGCATCGGTCGAGCCGATCCGAAGCTCGGGGCTAGAATCCATATTTGGACCTGGATCGGGGACGGACTCTTGCGCCACACAGGCGGCTAGCGTAGTATGGCGCAAGCTGAGCGCCCCTGTCGAACTGGTCTAATCCCATGAAACCACGGAAACGTCCTATTGGGCGCCCATCATTATTCACCACAGAACTCGGCGACACGATCTGTAATCGCATTGCTGACGGAGAAAGTCTCCGAGCGATTTGCGGTGAGGCCGATATGCCCGATAAGGCCACGATTTTCAGGTGGCTATCTGCTGAACAACACAAGGATTTTTGCAAGCAATACATCCGCGCGCGCGATATTCAGGCTGACGTTCTCTTTGACGAAATCCACGATATTGCCGATACTCCGCAGAAGGGCACTAAGACCGTACGCAGAGGTGAAGGGGACAATTCGACTGTCGAAACGACCGAAGCCGATATGATCGAACATCGTCGGCTGCAAATCGATGCGCGCAAATGGCTAATCGGCAAGATGGCTCCGAAGAAATATAGCGACAAGCAGCAGGTTGAACACTCCGGCCCGGACGGCGGCCCGGTCACCCTGGAGGCGCTGATCATGGCCAGGCTGAAGCCGAGAGAATGACACTGCAGTCGACACGTTCCGCGCCTGGCGGGGCCAGCCGGAGCGCCTCGCCTGCGAATGTCGTCATCGAGGTTGTGCCCCGCCCAGGCGGCCAGGCGTCCGCAAGTTCTTCGTCCTGCCGCCGTCATCGGCCTCGCGCGCGCACGCGCGTATTGGTCGCGAAACACCGGATGCTTACCCGGAGCTCGCGAACCTGCAGAATTTTGTCGCCCAGAAACGCGATCTCATCATCCTCACGCCGTCGGGCGAGGGCATCATTCCCGGCATCAAGCAAGTCAACGACGCAGGAATCCCGCTCATCGAAGCCAATAACAAGGCCGGATTTGGTCGCAAAGAGGTGAATGTGCTGACCTACGTCGGCGCCGATGACGTCGAATTTGGGCGCCTCCAAGGCAAGCTTTTGGACCAAGCTTTCGGTGGCAAGAAGGCTAAGATCGCCTACGTCATGGGTTTCGCCGGCAGCCCCGCGCAGGTCCTACGCGCGAGAGGTTGGGACGAGTTCCGTGCCAAGAATTCGCAATATGAGGAAGTAGCGCGCGTGACCGACGATTTCGATGGCGCCAAAGCGCTTGCCGCCGTCCAGGACCTTCTCAGTCGGTTTCCAAAGGGGCAGCTCGACGCGATCGTGATGCAGGGCCCGGAGGCGAGCACCGCCGTAGACTTTGCGATTCGTAACGGGCTGGACGAGATCAAGTTCATCGTCGGCGACTATCCTGCGGACGTCCGCCAGCTGATCTACGACGGCAAGATCTTCGGAACCGTCGACCAGGATCCCTACCCTCAGGCTTATAACGCCATGCGGATGGCCTGGTTGCATTTCAGCGGCAAGGACGCCGATATCCCGAAGCCGTTTTTCCTGCCGTTGCCGCTGATCACAAAGGAAAACGCGGAGAAGACACCAGCAGCTTGGGGCTGCTGAATCGACATCGCGGGTCTCCCGGCGTCAAGCCGGGGAACACGGGACTGGCGGAAGGCGCGGTCATTACCCGGCGGCGAGCGCGCGAATGCCATCCATGGGCGCATGCATCAAATCCCACGAGATGATCAGCCCACGCGCATTCGCCGCGCGGTGGCGCTCACCATGTCGCGCACGAGCGCGGGCGTGATGTCGACGACTCCGGGCTGACTGATCAGCTCGAGTCCGAAATAAACTGGAACAGGCTGCATCGCGCGAATCGCCGCCTCGATCTCCGCCTTGATCATACGCAGTGGGACCGCTGATTCTCGCGACTGCCGGAACGTGTCGTAATCAAACGCATCCACGTTGCGGACGGCCCAGTCCAAAATGCGCGCTTCGTCGATGTTAAAGAGTCGGGCAACGCCCTCCACCAGCGCTGGAATTTCGAGTCGAAGGCCCGCTGGGCCCTGCGCGACCCGATAGGTCATCGGCTTAGCCCAAGCGCAATGCTGCGAAAGAAGGCGGTAGTCCTGGCCGACCAGTTGCGCCAGGCATGGGGAGAATAGATCGAGCGAGACCTTCCTTCCCAGGCGGGATGCCTCTTCGTGGGCCGCAGCGACCAGCCGAGCGATGCTGTCGCTTCGAAAGCGGAGAAAGCGAGAAAGCAGCGGATTTGCGGCGGCGAGGGCCTCGAGCCACGGGCTTGCGCCGCCGCCGTCGCGTGTCGCCGCCGATGTATCCGGGTCCGTGGCGTAATCCTGGATGGCTTTTATTACTGCATCGAGATCAAGGTCGACGGCTGTAGCCGCGCGACGGCAATGATCGCAGAAACACGAAAGCACCTCGTCGATGCCGTTGGCGGGAGAAGGAAAGCGTATCTTGTCGAGGAATACCCCAGTGAAGGCGTAGCGATCAAGGAGTTCAGCGAGACGCCGAAGCGTTTTGCGTCGCGGAGCCGGATTGTTCGGACAGGCGAACCGGAATGTTTCGTCGACCTCGGCTCCTCGCTCCGCCCAGCCTCCCCAACCGCGGCTGCGCTCACCTCGCCAATTCACGACAAGGTCCGAATCTTCCATCTCATCGATATCGGAGAGAACGTTATACCATAGGAACACATCGCTCGCCGGCCGGCGGGGGCCGCACATGTTGCGGAAGATCTCCGGCGCCTCGCGAGAACCGAGGATGAGGAGGTCCAATTCAATTTCCCTGCGCACGCGCTCGGCCGCTGGAAGGCGCGGCCAAGACCGAGCGCGTCAGGCGACGAGTGAGACGTCGACAATTGTGCGCCGCCTGTCCATTTTCTCATCATTGTCATCGCCTCCAGCTGTTC
>JBAQGU010000429.1:0-2853 GCA_049287975.1 Roseiarcus sp. | reverse complement strand
TTCACGAAATGGGCCATTGAAGAATCGTTTTTCACGACCTATAATCATTTTTCAGAGTGTTGAGCAGAGAGTAATTGCGCGGTAAGAAAGCGTTCTTCAATGAGTGAGCCGAATCCATATCGTTTTTCAGGGCCGGTTACAGTTTTTCACGAACGGTCGCTTCCGGAGCAAGCTACGCCCGTCGGCTACGCCACCCTGATCGATTCGTTCCTTACCACCTCTTCCGGGCCCTCTGTCCCGTTTCCCCGCCAGCTCTCGGCGATCGGTGGCCGCCATCGGGCCATCGATACGAACGAGTGGCGGTTATACTCGCCCCGTTATGAACCGCGGTCGACTCTGGAAGGACATCTCACCTTCGCCCTGAAGTATGAGGGCTTGGATCTCGCCGTCCTCAAGCGCCTCTTTCTCGCCCTCGGCCCTGCCGCCGTGGAGGCGGTTGTGCGTGCCCGGCCGACGGGGAGTTACGCGCGTCGCGTCTGGTTTCTTTATGAGTGGCTCACCGGACGGACGCTCGACGTTCCTTCCGCCGAGATGGGCGCCTACGTTCTCGCACTTGATCCGGCCCTGCAGTTGGGAACGGGCGGCGACAATTCACCGCGCCACCGTGTCAGGAATAATCTTCCGGGAACGCCCGCCTTTTGCCCCCTCGTTTCCCGGACGCCGGCGATCGAGGAATTTATCGCGAGGAATCTGGCCGAACGCGCGCGCGAGGTCGTGAGCCGCGTGCCGCGCGATCTGCTCGCCCGCACAGCCGCCTTCCTTCTGCTCGAGGATTCAAAGTCCAGCTACGTCATCGAAGGCGAAAGACCGCCGCAAGATCGCATTCAGCGCTGGGGCCGGGCAATCGGCGAGGCCGGACGCACGCCGCTCTCTCTCGACGAATTGCTGCGGCTCCAGCGCATCGTTATCGGCGACGAGCGATTCGTGCGCCTCGGCTTGCGCCGCGAAGATGGCTTCGTCGGCGTACATGATCGCCAAACGCACGCGCCCATCCCCGATCATATCAGCGCCCGTCCCGAGGACCTTCCGTCGCTCGTAGGGGGAATGATCGCGTTTGACCGGGGCGCCGAGGAACTGCCGGATGCCGTGATCGCCGCCGCGATGCTTGCTTTCGGGTTTGTCTATATTCACCCGTTTGAGGACGGCAACGGGCGCATTCATCGCTACCTCATCCATCACGTCCTTGCGCGGCAAGGCTACAGCCCTGTTGGCGTTCACTTTCCGGTATCGTCGGCGATCCTTGAGAAGATCGACGACTATCGCGCGGTGCTGGAAAGCTATTCCCGGAGGCTCCTGCCCGTGATTCAGTGGGAATCGACCGACATGAATAATGTTCGGGCCCTCAATGACACCGCGGATTTCTATCGCTTCTTCGATGCGACGCCTCATGCCGAGTTTCTGTATGCCTGCGTCCGACAGACGATCGAGCACGACTTGCCCGACGAGACCAGGTTCCTTGAAAACTTCGACCGCTTCCGCGCGCTCATTCAATCGATCGTCGATATGCCCGACCGCACGCTCGACAATCTGTTCGGCTTCCTGAGGCAGAACAACGGACGCCTGTCCAAGCGCGCCCGCGAGAAGGAGTTCGCGGCACTCACCGACGAAGAGACGCTCCGCATCGAACAATCCTATAGCGACCTCTTCAGCGCCGAGGAGATTGCCCCGTGACCGCCGGCAAAACCCTGACCAGCAGCCGTTTGCAAGCACGGACGCAGCCCACGCGGTCGCCCGCGTCGCTCACCTAGAATCTGCCACGACAAGCCCGATTGGCCGCTTCTTGGCGTTCCCGGCGTCGAGGCTTTCCCAGCCCTACGCTGGCGACAGCGGAATCTCGACACCTCGAGCGCGGCCAAGAGAAGGGCGTTGGTCGATGGTTTTAAGGCGGTTCTCGGCGTCGGCGACGACGGTTAGAGCGTTCTCGGCGATTATGCTCGTGATGCTCATGATGACGATGATCGTGATGGTGCCGACGATGATGACAGGCACAAGCTCGATCAACCTTCGCTTCAAGACCTCGCCGCCGACAGCCTGCGATCCTCAAATCCCCATAGATCGTGCGAGCGGCGCCAGCGTCTTTTCCTGAACGCGGTTTCCTCCTTGGGAGGCTTTCGAACGCCGGCCTCACCGTGCCTCGCCCCGCCCCCGCCAGAGGCCGACGTCCGAAACCCTTCACCATTGCGGACGTTCGCGTAGCAGGCTGTCGCAGGTTGCGATTCTGCAATAGACTCGCGACGGGGGAACGGGCGGCGAGACGCCGTCCCGCCGTCCCGGGACTGAGGTTGCGCAATGAGCGTCGCCGATTGGCTGAAGGGGCTCGATCTCGGGCAATACGCCCAGGCGTTCGCCGACAACGACATCGACCTCGCTCTCGCGGCGACGCTCACCGACGCGGACTTGAAGGAAATCGGCGTCGCTTCGCTGGGGCATCGGCGCAAGCTGCTCGCGGCGGCCGCGGCGCTGACCGCCAAACCACCAGCGCCTCAGCCCACGCCGCCACCCCCGCCACCCGGCCAAGACGCCGAGCGCCGTCCGATCACGGTGATGTTCTGCGACCTCGTCGGCTCGACGAGCCTCGCGGCGAAGCTCGATCCGGAGGACTGGCGCAATCTGGTGGGAGGTTACCTCGACGCCGCCTCGGCCGCCGTGACCTCGCTCGGCGGCCACGTGCTGAAGAAGCTCGGCGACGGGCTGATGGCGCTGTTCGGCTATCCCCAGGCGCAGGAGAACGACGGCGAGCGCGCCGTGCGCGCGGCGCTCGCGATCCAGCGCGCGCTCGTCGAAATCAACGCCAGAAACGCCAGTAAAGGCGCCCCGGCGCTTTCTGCGCGGATCGGCCTTGATTCCGGGCAA
>JBAQGU010000428.1:0-6705 GCA_049287975.1 Roseiarcus sp. | reverse complement strand
AACTCAGGATCTGAAAGAACGCTGCGTCGTTGGAGATTCCGAACTCGATCGTTTTTGCGCCACCAATCAACGCATGGGTGATGTGATCTGCGGAGTGTGTAACTTGCATGAGTTTTTTTCCTTGGTTCAGATGCAAAAAAGCCCCGCTTATGCGAGGCTTATTGGAGGAAACGGGGTGAGAAAGGCGCTGAAAATAAGCCTTAGATTTCAAAGAGGCTCAAATTTTCGCACCTAGGGGTTTTTCCTTAGAACTATATGAGTTGTTCGAGTCCGGGTAAGGCTCGAGCCACGCCACTTCGGTCGGCGGGGCGCCCTCCGGCATATGCACGGCAGCGGCGGCAGGCGCCTGCTGGTCAGGCAGCAGACGCCGCATATTCTTACGGCTGGCGAGCGCATCGAGGCAGGCGTTGGTGGCGATCCGGTAGAGCCATGCGCGAAACGATCCGCGTCCATCGAAGCTCTCGAAGCCGCGCCACGCGCGCAAATAAGCGTCCTGCACGGCGTCTTCGGCTTCGTGCACGGAGCCGAGCATGCGGTAGCAATGCAATTTGAGTTCGCGCCGGAACGGTTCGGCGAGCCGTGCAAACAACTGGTTTGCACGCTCCGAGGCCAGCTCCCGATTTGATGGCTCCGCCGCTGTCATGGCGCCCATGTTACACCTCCGGCGCCCTTCGCCAACGACTTCATCGTCAGGGCACGGCTTCGAGGCCCTTCCTGGAGACCATGAACGCTTTTCCCTTCGATTGATTCGGATTCGTTGCCAGCTCGATGACCGCGGTCGCGACATCGGATGAGGTCGGCGGTGAAGCCATGCTCTCGAGGAAGTCGGCCTCCGATATGCCGAGATAGCGGGAATAGCCCGCGACCGCATGTTTTCCGATGTCGGTGTCCGGCATGATGCGCGGCGCGAGCGCCATGAATTGCAAGCCGCGTCCGAGCCGATCCGATTCCTTCTGACTGTAGCTCGCGATGAACATCTGCGTGCGCTTGGCGCCGGCATATCCTCCCGAAATCGGCGACCCCGCGACGGCGGCGCCGCTGGAGATCACGACGACCGAGGCGCCTGCAGGCAGAGGCCGCGACAGCGCCGCCTTGCAGAAGTGAAACGCGATCTTGACGTCGGTCTCCCAGTTGACGGCGAATTCCCGCCATGTCTGCTCGTGAATCGGCGCGGCCGGCGGAAACGCGCCTGCACACAAAACCAGGATATCGGGTGGGAGGACGTCGAACACCTTTGAAGGCGCACCTTCGTCCGTGGCGTCGAGCGACAGAACTTCGGCGCCGGGGACCTCCCGGGCCAATTGCGCAAGCGGAGCCTCCTGTCGCGCCACCGCAAGCACGCGCGCGCCGTTCCGGACGCCGGCTTCTGCGATCCGCCGTCCTACCCCTCGGCTCCCGCCGATCACGACCATGGTCTTGCCTGTCAATGTAAGCATCTCGTCCTCCTGGCGTCCAATGGGGGAAATGCCCACCTCATCAGTAAGACCGGCGCGGAGGCTGGGACTCATCGGCGCCCGACGGTTTTTTTTTGCGCCGGGCCGCCGCGAGGATGTAGCCGCGCTCGCTGAGCGCGGCCGTCGAAACGCGCGCCATTTCCGAGCACCGACCAAGCGGAACCAGCGCGGTCAGCGACCGCGCCTACAATCGCGCCCGGACTTTTGCCCCTGTTACGAAGGCAAGTAACAGGGGCAAAAGCACTGGCGATCATGGCGGCCGGGGGCTCGATCGCGAGGGACGTCGCGAGCTGGTCTCGACGCGCTGGGGCCTGGCGCCGTATTTCTGGAAAAAGAGCCTGAAGGAAGTGCCGGCGACCTTCAACGCGCGCGCCGAGACGATCGTCGAAAAGCCGATGTTCCGCGACTCCTTCAAGCGCCGGCGCTGCATCATTCCCGCGAGCGGGTTTTTCGAGTGGACAGATGAGGCGGACGGCAAGCAGCCGCATTTGTTCTCGGCCGCCGACGGCTCGCCGATCCTCGCCTTCGCCGGGCTCTGGGATCGCTGGATCGATCCGGCGTCGAAGGAAGAAATTCTGTCCTGCATCGTGATCGTCTCGGGCGCATCCGAATGGATGACGCGCTATCACGATCGCATGCCGGTACTGCTGCGAGCGGACGATTTCGACGCCTGGCTCAACGGCTCGCTCGGCGCGGATGCGCTTCGGCCGGCCGCCGAAAGCGCGTTGCGCGAATGGCCGGTGTCGAGGCTTGTGAATCGCACGGGCGTCGGCGATGACGATCCGACGAGCACGCTAAGGGCGTAGTTCGGTGATTTTCGGGACCATTTGGGAAAGCGCGTTATAAAGCGCGGTCTTGCCGACTTTGATGCGTGCCGCAGCCTCACGAACGGTGAGACCTCGGGCGAGCCGCGTTTGCGCGCGCCGAAATTTTTCGTCAGCCGTGCGACGGCCTGCAAATGAAGTCATGACATCCTCCCATCGTTCAGATTTCTACAAGGCTAGGATGGCGAGCTTGCCCGGACCTTCAGGGCCAAATCATTCGGCGGGATGCCTCACCCCGCCTGGGGCATCGGCTCGCGGCATGGTCATCATGATTGCTCGGCACAGTCCCATTCCCACGATCATGGCGACAGTAAAGAAGGCGGAGGGCAATAGCCCTAGTGAGAGCGAGGCGACGGCGGGGCCTGGACAGAGGCCGGCCATTCCCCAGCCAACCCCAAAGATCGCCGAACCTAGGATCAGCTGGGCGTCCATACTCGATTTTGTCGGGAGATCGTAGCGCGGGGCGAGCACCGGAGCGCCAAGCCGCCGTGACAAACGAAAGCCGGCAAACGAAGCGATGACGGCGCCGCCGAGCACAAAGGCGAGGCTTGGGTCCCAGTCGCCGAAAATATCGAGAAAACCACGCACCCGGGCCGGATCGAGCATGCCCGAGAGCGAAAGGCCGAACCCGAACAAGAGGCCGCAGCCGAGAGCGCTTAGAAGGGGGAGCAAAGTCTGTTTCATGAGATCACCCGCATGACCAGCACAGTGGCAATGCCCGCCGCCAGGAAGGTCACGACCGCGACGAAGGAGCGCGGTGACAGGCGGGCTAGCCCGCATACGCCGTGGCCACTGGTGCAGCCGCTGCCGAGCCGCGTGCCAAAGCCGACGAGCAAGCCGGCCAGGACATAGAGCGGGATCGAGTCGGACATGTGCACTGCGGGCCACGCACCGAGAGCGAGCCAGAACGCGACAGGACCGGCGATCAATCCCAGAGCGAAAAGCAGATTGGACAACGATCGCAACGATGGCGGCCGGAACACGCCGTCAACGATGCCGGAAATCCCGGCGACGCGCCCGTTGAGGAGCAAAAATGCGGCGGCTGAGACGCCGATGCAAACGCCGCCGATCGCCGAGGCAAGGTAGTGCGACATCATGGCTGCCCCCTTTCTCCCACTCGCGCGAAGACCGCGGATTCGCTGGGGCGCGCACGAATGACGTCCGACGAAGCCCTGTCCGAACTCGCGAGAGTGGCCCGCCTCTCGCCGGGCGCGACACGCGGCCCTGCACGTCCATGCCGTTTTGGCTCGCAGAAAACGGCGTGAAGGGTCTCGACCAGCTTCGCCGCTCGGTCGTCGCTCAGACGATAAAAGACGGTTTTCCCCGTCTTTCGTCCGGAGATGATCCCGGCCTCGCGGAGACTGCCCAAATGTTGGGACAAGGACGGCTGCCGGATCGACAGCCCGCGTTCGAGTTCGCCCACGCCAAGCTCCCCCTCGACCAGCGCACATACGATCATCAACCGGTGCGGATGGCAGAGATTCTTCAGAAACTCCGCCACCGGCTCGGCGGCGGCGGCGGAAAGAAGAATTTCCGAGGCCTCGGAGAGATTAGTCACCAGGCCGCTCCCGCGAGCGCGTTCAATGGGAACTTAAGAAAGCGCCGTCCCGCAGGGTCTGGGTCAGGGAGCCGGCCCGCTCGTATATTTACTTGTAGTGCATGAAGAATCAGGCGCGGCATCGGCAGCGTGCGGTCCCTGGCCTCGCGCAGCGCGACAAACTCTTCGCAACTCGGCTTCTTCGCGAAATGCGTATTCGTCCGTTTCTGTTCGCCAACCGTGCTTTCCCAGCGCGGCTCGCGGCCACCAGGCTGATAGTCATGGCCGGTGAAGACCCGCGTCTCCTCCGGCAAAGCCAGGATTTCCTGGATGGAGCGATAGAGGCTCGCAGCGCTGCCGCCGGGGAAGTCGGCGCGCGCGGTTCCGCCGTCAGGCATGAAAAGCGTGTCATGCACAAAGGCCGCATCGCCGATGACGTAAGTTATCGACGCCAGCGTATGCCCAGGGGAGAACAGGGCAATGCTTTCGACTTCGCCGACCCTGAAACGCTCGCCGGCCTCGAAAAGCTTATCCCATTGCGATCCGTCAGTCGGTAGGGCGGCCCATTCGTAGATGCGCTTCCAGAGCTCCTGAACCTCGCAGACGTGCGCGCCGATCGCCGTGGGCGCGCCGGTCTTGTCCTTGAGATAGTCGGCGGCCGAGAAATGGTCGGCGTGCGGATGCGTGTCGAGAATCCACTCGACCGTTAGTCCGGTTTCCTCGAGATAGGCGAGTATCGCGTCGACCGACTTGGTCGCGGTTGCGCCCGACTTATCGTCGAAATCGAGCACCGGGTCGATGATCGCGCAACGCTTCCTGATCGGGCAGGAGGCAACGTACTGCACACTGAAAGTGCGCGGATCGTAGAACGCTTTGACGTCAGGTCGAGGAGTGCTCATCGCGCGCCCTCCAATTTGCGAGTGCGATAGAACCAGCCGAAGTCGGGAGAACCCGGTCGGAGCTCCTCGCGCAAATCAAGCGGCGGCGCTTCGATGACTTCATCTCCCTTGCGCCAACCTTCCGGCGTCGAGACGGCATGCTCGTCGCTCGTTTGCAGGGCTTCGACGAGCCGCAGGATTTCGCGCACGGAGCGGCCGGTGCTCATCGGATACCACAAAATGGCCCGGACAACGCCGTCGGGATCAATCACGAAGGTCGCGCGCACAGTCGCGCTGTCGCCCGCGCCGGGCGCGATCATGCCATAGGCGTGGGCGATAGCCATCGAGGGGTCCTCGGCGATCGGAAACGGCACACTGACATGAAACTCCGCCTCGATCGCCCGCGCCCAGGCGACATGGGAAAACAGACTGTCGATGGACAGCGCGAGAAGATCACAGCCGAGCGCCTCGAACTCGACGCCCGCTTTCGAGAACGCGATGAACTCGCTCGTGCATACCGGCGTGAAATCGGCAGGATGTGAGAAGAAGACGAGCCAGCGGCCGCGATAATCCGCCAATGATCGATTTCCCATCGTTGTGCGCGCCGAAAAGGCGGGCGCCCGTGAGCCGATGACGACGTGCGCGGTAGGGGCTTCGTCGGCAGTCTGATTTTCAGCCATTGCTCTCCTCTTCAATTGCAAGAATCATAGATTGTTTTGATCACCGAGCCGTGATCAAATTTGGCTTGACGACAACCACCATATGATCAATTATTGATTTCGTAAAGCGTATAATGATACGACGTGATCACAGGTTTGGGAGCAACGCCATGAGGCCAAGCCTTCTTTCTCCCGATTTATCCGCCAGCCCGCAGCTCTCATTGGCCGGCGTCGCCGAGGTGAAGGCAGCCGGATTCCGATCGATCCTTTGCGATCGGCCCGACGGTGAGGCCGCCGACCAGCCTCTCTTCGCCGCGATTGCGGGGGAGGCCGCCCGACTGGGTCTTGAGAGCCGCTATGTCCCGATTGTCTCGGGAAAAATGACCGGCGGGGACGTCGCGGCTTTCGGGGCGGCGGTCGCCGAATTGCCGAAGCCCATCCTGGCTTATTGCGGCAGCGGCAAACGCGTGACGCTCGCCGCTCAGGCCGTAGGTCTCAGCGCCGGCGCTACGGTCGCGGCGGCCGTGTCACCGGCGAAGCTGCAAGCGGAGAGACACGACATCATCATCGTCGGCGGTGGCGCGGGCGGTATCGCCGTCGCGGCGAGTATGCTGGCGCGCATTCCCGATCTGGACATCGCGATCGTCGAGCCTGCCGACAATCATTTCTATCAGCCCGGCTGGACGCTGGTTGGAGCGGGCGTCTTCACGCCCGAACAGACGCGACGAACGACTAAGAGCGTCATGCCGACCCGCGTGAAATGGATCAAGGACTCTGTCGCGACCTTTGACCCGGACTCTAAGCGGGTCGCTCTCGCGAACGGCGCCGTCCTTTCCTACCGAAAGCTCGTTGTCGCCCCTGGGCTCAAGCTGGACTGGGGAGCGGTCGAGGGTCTCGTCGAGACATTGGGGTCCAACGGCGTCACCTCGAACTATCGCTTCGACCTGGCGCCGTACACGTCGCGCCTCGTCGACGGCCTTCGTTCCGGGAAGGCGCTTTTCACGCAGCCGCCGATGCCGATCAAGTGCGCCGGCGCGCCGCAAAAAGCCATGTACCTTTCGTGCGACGCCTGGCGCAGTCGCGGCGTCCTCAAAGCCATCGACGTCGAGTTCCTCAACGCCGGAGCTGCGCTTTTCGGGGTGGCCGACTACGTGCCGCCCCTCATGAACTACGTGAAGTCTTATGGCATCACGCTCTCCTTCTCGCATAATCTCATCAAGGTCGACGGGCCTTCAAAGACGGCATGGTTCAAGCGGATCGGCAAGGAAGGGGACAGCGAGATCGTCGAGCGAAAGTTCGACATGCTGCACGTCGTCCCGCCCCAATGCGCCCCCGACTTCATCCGGTCGAGCC
>JBAQGU010000427.1:0-2737 GCA_049287975.1 Roseiarcus sp. | reverse complement strand
CTTAAGGAACGCGGGCTCAATGCGGCCGGCCGTATTGCTGCGGCGACCGGCACCCGGATCGCCTGCGACACGTTCGCTCCGCGTTGCCAGCGCGGCGCCGGGCGCGTGGAAGTGGAACGGATTCCCTATTTCGCTGAGCAGATCGTCGAATTCATGAAAGGGACCGAGCATCTGATCTTGGTCGGCGCGAGCCCTCCGGTGAGCTTCTTCGCCTATCCCAACAAGCCGTCCTGGTGTACGCCCGAGGATTGCGAAATTCTTTATCTCGCCCATCCCAACGAGGATGGCGCGGTCGCGTTGGAAGCCCTCGCCGAGGCGGTCAGGGCGCCGAAACAACCGCTGCATGTCGGCGTAGCCATGAAACCCGATCTTCCGAACGGACCGCTCAATCCGCTCACGGCCGGGCAGGTCATTGCCCATTACCTTCCGCACGGCGCCATCATTTCCGATGAAGGCGCGACGGCAGGCGGCGGCATTCATCGATTTGCGGCCACTATCGAGCCGCACGATCATCTTGCACTGGCTGGCGGCTCGATCGGACAAGGCATTCCAGTGGCCACCGGCGCTGCTGTCGCCTGTCCAGACAGGAAGGTCGTCTGTCTTCACGGCGACGGCGGAGCGATGTACACGCTGCAGGCGTTGTGGACGCAGGCGCGCGAATCGCTCGATGTCACCACGGTGATCTTCGCCAACCGCTCGTATGCAATTCTCAATATCGAACTCGCGCGCGTCGGGGCTGGCGATCCAGGACCCAAGGCCACTTCGATGCTCGATCTGCACAATCCTGAACTCGAGTGGGTCAAACTTGCTTCCGGCATGGGCGTCGAGGCGAGCCGGGCGACATCAGTTGAAGAATTGTCGGCGCAGTTAGCGAGCGCAATGAAGCAACGTGGCCCACGTGTCATCGAGGTGGTCATTTGACCGTCCAGGGATCCAACCGTTCGCGGCGCGCGCCCCTCGACCGCTCCGAGCACCGTGGCCGTCCTTGGCGCGCTGCTGAGGAAGTCGAGAGTAGGGGTGGTCGGCCATGCCATCCACCCTCGATTTTGTGAGGATCGCAGAAATGAACGCTACACCCCCGGTGCGGCTGACGCTGGACAAAGTCGTAGTGCGCGTAATCCGAGTACCGCTGCGCCGCCCAATTGTCGCCAGGCTGGGCGAGTTCACGCAACTGCCGTTCATCTTGACGGACGTGCACACGAAACAAGGCGTCATCGGCCACAGCTATCTCGCGCCCTACCGGGCTACCGCAACCAAATCCATCGTCGCCCTCATCGAGGACATGGCGGAGCAACAGCGCGGCAAGCCGGTGGCTCCGTTCGATCGGTTCGAAGAGGGTATGCGCTCGCTGCATCTTCTGGGCCGCCAAGGCGTGATGCTCATCGCGATTGCGGCGCTGGACATGGCCATGTGGGATGCCCTGGCCAAAGCGTTGGGGCTGCCCTTGGTCGTGCTGCTGGGCGGCACGTTGGGGCCGGTGCGCGCCTACAATACAAACGGACTTTGGCTCATTCCCGTCGAGCGCATCGCCGATGAAGCCAGTTCGCTGATCGCTGAAGGAGACTTCAGAGCGCTTAAAATCAGGCTGGGCCGCGACAGCGTCAAAGACGACTTGAAAGCCATTGCAGAAGTGCGCCGAGCGGTGGGCGACGACATCATCTTGATGAGCGACTTCAACCAAGGCTTGTCGTTCAATGCCGCGAAGCGCCGGCTGCATCAACTCGACGATCAGGGGCTGGAATGGTTTGAAGAACCCATTGTGTTCGATGACTTCGTGGGCTCTGCGCGGCTTGCGAGCGAGTTGAAAACGCCGTTGCAGACTGGCGAAAATATCTATGGCCCGCGGCACTTCCTACAGGCGGTCGCAGCGGGCGCAGCGGATTGCTACATGCCCGACTTGGAGCGGATCGGAGGCGTCACGGGCTGGCTGCGATCCGCGGCGATCGCCGGCGCCGCGGGGCTGCCCATGTCGCCGCATCTTTATCCGGAATTTTCTGCCCATCTGATGCGCGTGACGGAAACCGCGGACTGGCTGGAATGGGTGGACTGGGGTAATCCGTTCCTGGCGGAACCATTCGAGATCCGGGACGGCGCGATTCACATCCCAGACCGGCCAGGCGCAGGCATCGCGTGGGATGAGGCCGCCGTGAAAAGGTTCGCCGTCTAGTCGCTCGAGTCATTGAATATGAGGGGATGACTCAGAAACGTCAGTGTCATGCCCGCGAAAGCGGGCATCCAGACTTGACCGCACGTGCCGGGGCCCTGGATTCCCGCTTACGCGGGAATGACACAACGTTGAAGAACCTCATTTTGAATGACGCGCCTCACTAGGTCGAGAGCGCGCGAAGTGGTGGGGAGTTGGGTGGGTATCACATTCCACCTAAAGTTGGTCATCGGCGTGACGCGCTTGGTTCCAGGGCCGCTGCCAGACGATGACGATTAGCCGACGAGCAAGCCCGTCAACCAAGGAGAACTCGCATGAACGCTCCATTCGACTCGTTGGATCACGTCGCAATCCCTGAGGAATTCCAATCCTGTTTTGACCGCCAGCGTGCCGCTCATCTCGCGGCGACGCAGCCGAGCCATGCCGAACGCGTCGCCGATCTGAAATCGCTTTCTCGCCTGTTGAAGCGGATGTTCCCCCTGTTCGGTGAGCATGGTCCGGGGGTAACGGGTTGAATTTATTTCACTTTTCGACGTTGTGGGAGTTTCTTCTTGGTGGCTACTCGGGCCGGGG
>JBAQGU010000426.1:0-1894 GCA_049287975.1 Roseiarcus sp. | reverse complement strand
GCCCTGGGTCGCGCGCGCTCACATGGGTCATGATCGCGCCGTCCAGCGCGCGATCGGAGCCGGCGGGACACTCCTCGTGCTCGGCGGGGAAATCGGCGAGCACGCGCGCGACCAGGGCGTTGGCGCGGGCGGCGTTTTCGCGCGCCACCTTCATGACCGAGGCGACGTCGACGGGACCGTGCTCCTCGTGCCAGCAATCATAATCGGTGACCATGGCGATCGTCGCGTAGGAGATTTCCGCCTCGCGAGCGAGCTTGGCCTCAGTCGCCGCGGTCATCCCCACGACGTCGACGCCCTGCGCTTGATAGAGCAGCGATTCGGCGAGCGTGGAAAATTGCGGACCTTCCATGCAGACATAGGTTCCGCCGGATTGAAATGCGATGCCTTCAGCCTCGGCGGCCGCGGCGATGCGCTGGCGCAGCTTGGGCGCGACCGGCTGAGCCAGGGGCACGTGCGCGACGAAGCCCGAGCCGAAGAAGCTCGTCTGGCGCGCGAAGGTGCGATCGATGAACTGATCGACGAGCACGAAAAGGCCGGGATAGAGCTCGCGGCGGAAGGACCCGCATGCGGATACCGCGATGATGTCCGTGACTCCCGCCCGCTTCAGGGCGTCGATATTGGCGCGATAGTTGATTGAGGACGGCGAATGCACGTGCCCCTGACCGTGACGGGCCAGGAAAACCGCCTCCGTCTCGCCAAGCCGGCCGAACCGCAGCAGGTCGGACGGATCGCCCCACGGGGTCTCCACCCGTTCCTCGCGCGTCGGCTTCAGGCCGTCGAGAGCGTATACGCCGGACCCGCCGATCACGCCGACAATCGCCTTGGCCATGAGGGCTCCTCTCGTCAGTTGGAGATACGCGTTTGTGTGGGCGGCCTTTGACGGGCAATAATCATGCAAACTTCGAGCCGCGAGGATCGGAAACCCCTTCCCCCCCTTGCGAGAGAAGGTGGCGGGTAGCGCCGGATGAGGCGCCGCCGCCTCAAATCGCCCATATCGTTATACTTATCGAAACCCTCACAACCACTCGAAGCCGGCGCCTGACGGCGCCAACCCTTCATCCGGCCCCGTCGTTCGACGGGCAATGGGGCCACCTTCCACCGCAAGGGGGGAAGGGAGCGCGGGCGTCGTTCAGTGGGCGTCGGCCCAGATTTTCTTCTTGGTCAGATACAACAGCGTAGACAGTACGATCAGGAAAATGATCACGCGAAAGCCGATTTTCTTGCGCTCGTCCAGCGTCGGCTCCGCCGCCCAGGTCAGGAATGCGGCGACGTCCTTCGCGTAGTTCGGCACGGTGCCCGGCGTGCCGTCTTCATATTTGACCACGCCGTCAGTAAGCGGTTGCGGCATCGCGATCTTGTGGCCGGGATAGTAGAGGTTCCACATCGGATCGTCTGGTTTGGTATAGCCGTTCATGATCGCGTAGATGTAGTCGGCCCCCATTTCCTGGTAGGCGGTGAATATGTCGAATATGAACGTCGGAAATCCGCGCTCATATTTGAGCGATTTCGCGACCAGGTCCATGTCGGGCGGCGCCTTCCCCATGGCGGCGATCGCGGCGGCGGCGTTGGGGAACGCGTCCGGCGGCGGAAAGATGTCCGCGGGCGTGCCCGGCCGCTTGAACATGGTGCCCTGGTCGTTCGGTTCGGCGTTTTCGATCTGATAGCTCGCGGCGAGCGTCTTGACCTGCGCCACGCTGTAGCCCGGACCGTCCGGGTCCGCCAACTCGCGGAACGGGATGCTCAGGCGATGGCATCTGCTGCACACCTCGCGGTAGACCTGAAAGCCGCGCTGCAATTGCGCCTGATTGTATTTTCCGAAGATGCCGTAGAAGCTCCATCGCTGCTGCGGCGGGTTGGGCTGCTCGTCCTCCGCTTCGGCGAGCGCGATGGTGCC
>JBAQGU010000425.1:0-2510 GCA_049287975.1 Roseiarcus sp. | reverse complement strand
GGCTTAGTCCGGGTTGCTTCGCTGTCGCTCGCAATGGCGAGCTGCTCGATTCCATTGTTTTGCTGACGGCCACTAAGGCCGACCCCAGAACTTCTGTAGAGGCCCCCCGGCGCCGACGACGGGATCGGATGCGGGAAAGTCCAGCCCGGCCATCCTCTGGATCATCTCGGCGGTGGGCGCCTTGCGGCAGATGTCGAAATCCTGTCCAGGCGGGTAGGCGCCAACCACCAGGAAATCCGCGCTGGCCTCGATCCGGCAATGGCCGGTCCCGGCGGGCAGCACCGCCACGTCGCCAGCCTCGACATCGACTTCCCGCCCCTCGGGTCCGCCCAGCATCAGCCGCGCGGACCCTGCCGCGAAGCCGAGAACTTCGTGTGCGGTGGAGTGATAGTGATGATAGCCGTAAACGCCGTCCCGCCATTGCGGCGGCCAGCCGTGACTTCGAAACAACCGCTCGAAGCCAGCGGCCACCGCCTCCGCGTCGCCCTCGGGCAGCACGCCTCGGTACAGCAGCACGGGCAGTCGGGGATTGTTCGGAACCCAGCCGTCGCGCTCGAGAAGCAGGGACTCCGTCTTCATCACGCCCTCACGGCGCCAGCATTTTCGTGGTCTGCCGATCCGGCGCGCCGCCGAAATATTTGGCGAGCGCCTCGTCGAACACCGGCGGAGCGTCGGGAATCGATGCGAACAACGTCATGCAGGAATGGAACTTCAGATCGTCCGGACTCTCGAAGATGTCGCCGATCTCGCGGCCTTCAACTTTATTGACGAGTTCGCTGCATTCGATCAGTCGCGGCCCGAGGATCGGGTGCTCCAAATAGGCTGCCGCCTCGCCGAGCGAGGCGATGGCGTAGCGCTGAGCCATCGCGCTGTAGCCGAGGCCGCTCAACTGAGGAAACACGTACCACATCCAATGACCGCGTTTACGGCCGTCGCGCAGCTCACGGCGGACCCGTTCGAAAACGGCGTCCTGCGCCCGCACGAAACGATCCGGATCGAATAGCATTCTCACCACCCTCTGCCCGCTTGCGGACGGTCAGAGTTTGACTTCCGCCAACGGAGCCTTGATCTGCTCGAAAGTGCATTGGCGCGGCGCCTTGTCTGGACGCCAGCGCATCAGCTTCGTGCCGTGGCGAAAGCGGTCGCCGGTGACATGATCGAACCGCACCTCCACGACCAGCTCGGGCCGCAGCGCTTCCCATTCGCCGCTCCGCTCGGTCTTCCATCGGCTCGGGCCGCCCGGGGCCTTCCCATTGAAACCCGGCGGCCCACGCAGAGCCTCGAGCCGCTGGGTCAAGGCTGGGCGCTGTTCATCCGTGATCGTGGCAGTGAAGCCGACATGATCGAGCTTTCCCCTATCATCGTATAGACCCAACAGCAACGATCCGACCTCGCGTTCCCCGCTCACGCTCAGATAGCGAAAGCCGCCTACGACGCAGTCGGCGGTCCTGAGCCGTTTCACCTTGATCATCTCCCGTTGGCCCGGCTTGTAGGCCGCGGTCAGATGTTTGACGACCACGCCGTCGATGTCGCCGCCGCCCGCTTGGCTGAGCCATGCCTCGGCCCTGGTCCGATCGCGAGTAGCGGGAGAAATCACCAGCCTCTTCGGACGCGCCGCGTCCGCCATGAAGGCTTCCAGCACGCGACGCCGTTGCTGGAGGGGCTCGCCTATCACCACCGCGCCGTCCGGCGCCGCCAGCATATCGAATGCGACGAGCCTCGCCGGCGTCTCGTTGGAGAGCTTGCGGATGCGGCTGTCGGCGGGATGCAGCCGCATCTGCAAGGCGTCGAACGCGAGACGGCCCTCGATCTCGATGACCAGCTCGCCGTCGACGACGAATCGCTCCGCGGCGACCTCGCGCAGCATCGCCACGACCTCCGGGAAAAACCTCCCGAGCGACTTGCCTGATTTGGCGCGCAGTTTGACGGAGCCCGCGGCCTTGAAGGCGAGACAGCGAAAGCCATCCCACTTGGGTTCATACTGCCAGAGCCCGTCATCCGCGGGAAGACGCTCCGCTGCTTTCGCCTCCATCGGCTCCGTGTCGAGTGGAATCTCGAAGCCCTCGCCGACGCTCGGCCTCGCCTCGTATTTGCTGGGCGGGACAACCTGGCTCGCGCGAGTGCGTCGGGCGAACATGTTCCCGCGCCCCTTTTCAGCTCCTACGCCGTTCCTCATCTCGGTAAGTCCCGCTTCGCCCGATGCTCGAAACTTGGATTTTCCGGGAAGACGAAGCCGTCCGAAACGGGATTCAGCGTTCGCACGCGCCTGATATGAGCGCCGAGTCCCTTGTTTGTTTCCGATGGGCCCGTTCGCAAGATGTGGAGCCTTCGCATGGAACCGCAATCCCCCCATTCATCATACTTTATATCAACAAAGCGGACCCGCGTTTACTTGTCCCGCAGCGCAGAGGCGTCGGCAGGACGGCCAACTTCGGGTCCATGCTGGGAGCGTCCGTTCTCGTGGTCGCGATCGTCACTTGCCTCGTTCACGCCCGCTAGCGGATCTCTGC
>JBAQGU010000424.1:0-8005 GCA_049287975.1 Roseiarcus sp. | reverse complement strand
CGCCGCTCGGAGAGCTTACGCCGCAAGCCGTCGAGCACCGACAGAAAAACGGCATTGATGACCACGCTGTCCGATCCCGTCGGAATAATGACGCCGACGAGGTCGGTCCTGCCGCGCCGCAGACTGCGCCCCGACTGGTTCGGGGAATAGCCGAGCTTTGCCGCGGCCTCCCGGACGCGAACGCGCGTCAGGGGGTTGACGTCGCCCTTGTCGTTGAGAGCGCGCGAAACCGTTCCGATGGAAATATCGAGGTGGCGAGCGAGGTCGCGAATTCCGGTCAACGGTTCAAGTCCCCACTCCGCGAAGCAGCGCGCCATTGACAAGGCTAGGCGTCCCGACTAGCGTCGTAAACGTTTACGGCAAGGGTGGCGCAAAGCCAAGGCGCGCCTGCCGGGAGGAAAGTCAAATGCGATTGCGGGCGGCGCTGGTGGGTTGCGGCGCCATGAGCCGGGCTTGGCTAGAGGCGGCCGGCCGGATAGACGATCTGAATATCGTCGGTCTGGCGGACCTGGATATCGACCGCGCCAAATCGCGCGCCGCCGAATTCGATCTGCCGTCCGCCTTCGTCGCCGCCTCGGTCGAGGAACTGCTCGTCCAGACCAAGCCGGATCTGCTGTTCGATGTCGTCGTTCCCGCCGCGCGTCATGGCGTCGTAGCGGCGGGCCTCGACGCGGGGTGCCATGTCCTCAGCGAAAAGCCGATGGCCGAGACGCTCGACGACGCGCGCGATCTCGTCGCTCGCGCCAATGCCGCCGGGCGGCTGCACGCCGTGGTGCAAAATCGGCGCTATCTCGCGGCTGTGCGACGGATCGCGCGGTTTGTCCGCGCCGGTTCGATCGGCGAGGTCACCGGCGTCCACGCGAACTTCTTTCTGGCCCCGCATTTCGGCGGCTTTCGCGAGGAGATGAACCACGTGCTGCTGCTCGACATGGCGATCCACGGCTTCGACGCGATGCGCTGCATGACCGGGCTCACGGCCACCGGAGTCTATTGCCGGGAGTGGAACCCTGTAAATTCCTGGTATCGCCACGGCGCCTCCGCGGCCGCGATCTTCGACCTGGATAACGGCGCCGTCTTCACCTATCGCGGGAGCTGGTGCGCTCAAGGGCTTGATACGGGATGGGAATGCGCTTGGCGCATCGTCGGCGCCAAAGGCACGCTGGTCTGGGACGGCCGCGATTCGCTGCGCGCGGAGATCGCCGGCGGCGCGCGCAAAGGCCTGTTCGACGAGGTGACGCAGATCCGCATCCCTCCGCTCGATCCCGCTGACGGCATTGACGGCCACCTCGGCGTCATCTTGGGCTTCGTCCGCGCGGTGCGCGAGGGGACGGAGCCGGAAACCGTCGGCCACGACAATATCCGCAGCCTCGCGATGGCGTTCGGCGCCATCGACAGCGCGGAGGCGGGCCGCCGTATCGACATCGTGATATAGAGAGGCGCCATGAGAGCCCTGAAGGACATTCGCATCGGCACGATGGTGCGAGCCGGCGCCCCCAATCCCGCCGCGACGGTGCGCGCACTCGTGAAACTGGGCTTCGAGAGCATCGAGCCTTTCTTCTGGCAGACGATGGACAAGGACCTGCCTGATCTCGCCGCCGAGCTGCGAGACGCGATCGGCGACGCCGACGTTACGATCGACACGCTCGGCATGTTCGGCAACCCGCTGGAGCAGACCGAGCTCGACCGGAAGACGCTAGCCGGCTGGCAAGCGCTGATCGACCACGCGCACCTGTTCGGCGCCAAGACGATCGCAGGCTTCACGGGGCGCATTCGCGGCAAACCGATCGAGGCGAGCCTGCCGCGCTACGTCGAGGTCTGGGGCGAATTGTCTCGCCGGGCAGCGGACAAGGGGGTGCGCCTCGCGTTCGAGAACTGCGCGATGGAAGGCAATTGGGCGAGCGGGGACTGGAACATCGCGCACAACCCCGATGCATGGGAATTGATGTTCGACGCCCTGCCCCGCCAAAACATCGGGTTGGAATGGGAGCCGTGCCACCAGCTCGTCTACCTCATCGATCCGATCCCGCAGATCCACAAATGGGCGCCCAAGTTCTTCCACGTCCACGGCAAGGACGCGACCGTACGCTGGGACATTGTCAAAACGCATGGTGTATTCGGCAAATACCCGTTCGTGCAGATGCGCACCCCGGGTTTCGGCGACACCGACTGGACCCGCGTCATCAGCGAGTTGCGGCTCGCGGGCTATGAGGGCAGCATCGACATCGAGGGCTGGCACGATCCGGTCTATCGCGAGGAGCTTGAGATGACGGGACAAGTCCATGCGCTGAATTATCTCAAGGCTTGCCGTGGCGGCGCGGAATTCGTTCCCAATCCGGGATGAAAGCAGCGCGGACGAGCTGGTCCGCGGAGGCCGCAAAAACGCCACTGTGTGGTGTCCAATTTTCCTCGTTCGGCGGACTGCGACGGCTGTGTTTTCCGGAAAGCCGGAAAGGGACAACTCTGAAATCGCGGGCGCTTGGACTGGTTAAAGCCGCCAGAACATGAACGGGGGGCGCGTGAAAGATTATGCGACGGCCTATCGCGAGTTTTCACTTGCGACTCTCGAGCGACAGATTCTTCACGGAAACTCAATCGATGGCGTAAACGCTTGCATCGAATGCTGCGATCGCTGGGGAGCGGACGGCGATGTCGCGCTATATTGGGTCGCGCGCAATTTCTCAAAGGAAAGCGTAACCTTCCGCGAGCTTCAGCTCAATTCAGCCCGATTTGCGAACCTGCTTCGCCAACGAGGCATTGGGCGCGGCGACGTCGTCGCGACACTGCTCCCCCGCATTCCTGAACTCCTCGCGGTCATTTTGGGCGTCTGGAGAGCCGGCGCAATATATCAACCGTTGTTCACGGCGTTTGGGCCAGCCGCAATTGAGAGCCGCGTCACGGCGCCCGGCGGCAGTCGAGCCAAGCTGATCGTGACGGATCATGCGAACCGCGAAAAGCTCGATGGCGTTCGGAATTCCCCGCCGACGCTTTTGGTGGATCGTGGTCCAGACGGAGCGAGTGCTTTCGCTTCGGAACTTGCAATGCAGTCTGACGCGTTCGAACCGGTTATGTTGAGCGGCGATGATCCCTTCGTTGTCATCTTCACATCGGGTACGACGGGTCCTCCTAAAGGCGTACGCTACCCGCTGCGGCTGCTGTTGGCGATCGCCGTCTATATGCGCGACGGACTTGATCTGCGGCCTTCGGATCAATTCTGGAACGTCGCTGATCCCGGTTGGGCCTATGGCCTGCTTTACGCCGTGCTGGGTCCGCTTCTGCTTGGCCACGCCACCACGTTTTATGACGGACCCTTCGCGGTCGATGCCGCCGTACACGTCATCAAGATGCTGGGCGTCACCAATCTTGCCGCCGCTCCAACGGCCTATCGTGCGATGATGGCGGCGGGGAACGAGGCGATGGCGCCCATTGCCGGCCAATTGCGAGTTGCGAGCAGCGCGGGAGAGCCGCTCAATCCAGAAGTGGCGAATTGGGCCGAGCTAGTACTGGGCTGCCCGTTGCGTGATCACTACGGACAAACCGAGTTGGGTATGCTGGCGCTCAACCATCACGGCCTCCACCACGATACGAGGCCGGGATCGGCTGGCCTCGACATGCCGGGCTTTGAATTGGCGGTGCTCAACGAAAATTTGCAGCCTGCGGTGCACGGAACGCCGGGCGTTCTTGCAGTGCATAGGACGCGATCGCCGCTTTTCACCTTTGGGGGCTACTGGCAAGCCGATACGCCCAGTTTCCGCGGCGATTGGTATCTGACCGGCGACACGATGCGGCAGGATGCAGACGGTTTCTACTTTTTTCATGGGCGCAACGACGACATCATCACTTCCTCCGGCTACCGCATCGGACCATTCGACGTAGAAAGCGTGCTCATGGAACACCCGGCGATTGCTGAGGTCGCGGTCATCGGCAAACCCGATCCGGAGCGCACGGAGATCGTGAAGGCATTTATCGTACTGCGGAGAGATCAGCGGGCATCTGAGCAGCTTGCAGCCGAGTTGCAGCAGCACGTGCGCACCCGCCTGTCGCTACACGCCTACCCACGTGAAATCGAATTTTTGTCTGAACTACCAAAAACCCCGAGCGGCAAGGTCCAGCGTTACCTTCTGCGCCAACGCGCCTGAACGAGTGCGATGGCGCGAACTCGCAACGAAGCGGTCGCCCGATACAACGGGCGTAACGACAAGATCCAAAAAGGGAGGAAAATCGCAATGAATTCAAACAGGAACTCGGGTTTGCGCGGCTCGGCCGCGCTCGCCCTCGCGCTCGCGGCCTTCGTGAGCGCAGGCTCCGCCGACGCACAGGCTTTGCGCGACAAATGGTGCAGCAAGGTCCATTTGCGCTTCTTCGTCGGCGGCGCCGAGGGCGACGCCTTCGGCACGATCGTCTACAACGGCGCGCGGCAGGCTGCGGCGGACATCGGAGCGCAGGTCGATTACGTCTTCTCCGGCTGGGCCAACGAGAGGATGACGCAGCAATTGCGCGAGGCGGTCGCCGCCCATCCCGACGGCATCGCGATGATGGGTCATCCGGGCGAGGCCGCGATCCTGCCGCTCGCCGAGCAGGCGGCCAAGGCCGGCATCAAGATGATGTATCAGAACGTGCCGGTGCCGGCGGCGGTCGACAAGGTCGGCGGCGGCTACGTCGGCGCGCAACAGGCGCCGCAGGGCCACGCGCTCGGCGTCGAAATCGTTCGCCGCTTCCACCTGGGGAAGGACGATCTGGCGATCGTGATCCTGGCCTCCAACGATGTGATCCGCAACGCGCGTGAAGAGGGGACGGCCAAAGCGCTCGAGGAAGGCGGCGTCAAGGTTGTCCGCCTCGCCAGCGAGCCGGAATGGGCGGCCGATCCCAATCTCGCCATTCCCGTCGTAACCGCGGCCTTCCAGGCCAATCCGACGGCCAAGGCGATCGTCTATCCCGGCGGGCAGATGCTCGGCAACGCCGAGGTCTACATGAAGGCCGCCCGCAAGAAGCCGGGCGAGGTCTTCAATATCGGCTTTGACACCAGCCCGCAGATCGTCCAGGCGTTCGAACGCGGCTGGGTTCAGCTGACGGCGGATCAGCAGCCGTTCCAGCAAGGCTATCTGCCGATCCTGAGCCTCTGCGAGACGATCGTCTACGGGCTCGCGCCGCTCAACGTCGACACCGGCGCGGGTTTCGTAACGCCGGAGAATTACAAGGCCGTCGCGGATTTGGCGAAGGAGGGATTGCGGTAAGAAGCGCCCCGCTGTAGGCGCGGTCGCCGACCGCGCTTCTTTCCGCCGAGCCTAAATCGGAGGCCTCGCGTCGCGGCGCCGGCCGCGCTCAGCGAGCGCGGCTACAAGCCCGAGGGTCGTCGGCGACGACAATTTTGTGGGACTGCCCCCCATGCCCGAACGCCTGATCGAGTTGCGCGACATAGCCAAATCCTACGGCCGAGTGTTCGCGGTCGGCGGCGTCAACTTTCATGTCGATCGCGGCGAGGTCGTGGGGCTGATCGGCGACAACGGCGCCGGAAAATCGACCCTCATCAAGATGCTGGCGGGCGCCATCCAGCCCACCAGCGGACAGATCCTGGTGCATGGCAAGGCCGAGCCGAACTGGAACGCCGCGCGCTCGCGCGACGCGGGCATTGAGACCGTGTTCCAGGACCGTGCGCTCTGCGTGCAGCAAACGATCGTGCGCAACATCTTCATGGGCCGCGAGCTGACGAGCTGGCTCGGCTTGCTCGATCCCGGCCGCGAGCGGCGCGAGGCCGAGCGGCTGATGCGCGAGATCGGCTTCACTTCGAAGGTGTTTTCGCCCGATTCGATCGTCGGCCAATTGTCGGGCGGCGAGCGGCAAGGCGTCGCGATCGCGCGCGCGATCTACAACAAGGCCGACCTGATCGTGATGGACGAGCCGACCACAGCGCTCTCGCTGACCGAAACGGAAAAAGTCTTTCGCTTCGTCCGCGCCGTGCGCGCGGGCGGGCGCTCGGTGCTGTTCATCGGCCACAACATCCACCACGTCTTCGACATCGCCGAGCGCTTCGTCGTGATGGATCGCGGCCGGCTCGCGCTGCAGGCGACCAAGGCGGAGGTCGGGACGGCCGAGCGGCTGATCGCGTTCATGGAAAAGCTCGCCCATCCCGATGGGATCGCCTCGTTCGATCCGACCCACGCCGACGCCGGAGCCCCGGCATGAGCGCCTCGCTCGAGCCGATCGACGCGCGGGCCGCGCATGTCGCGCGTCCGCCAGAGGGCGCCCTGCGGCGCTTCTTCGCCGCCAATCGCGCGGCGCTGGGAACGCTCGCCGTCTTCGTCGTCATGATCGGCATATTCATGGTCGCCAGCCCCAGGGTGTTCCTGAACTGGCCGATCTACGATTCGGTTCTGGTCACGCTGCCGGTGGCGCTGTGCCTCGTTGTGCCGCTGGTGTTCGTTGTCACAGTCGGCGAGATCGACCTGTCGTTTCCCGCGACGATGGGATTTTCAGCCTGGATCTTCGCGCTCGTGGTGCACGCGGGATACAGCCCCTTCCTCGGGATGCTCGGCGCTTTCATCACCGGAATGGCGATCGGCGTCGGCGTCGGCGCGCTGGTCGTGGTCGCCAATCTCTCCTCGCTGATCGCGACGCTCGGCATGAATTACATGCTGCGCGGCTTCATCATGATCGTCACGCAGGGCAAGTCGATCGCGCTGCTCGAATTGCAGGATACGACCGCGGGCTCGCTGTTCTCGGGGCAGTTGGCCGGTTTTCCCGCGCAGATATTCTGGGCTCTCGGCTTCGTCGCCTTCGCCGCGCTGCTGTTCAACCGCCATCGCTTCGGCGCGCGCGTGCATGCGGTCGGCGACAATCCCGATAGCGCGGGGCAGATGGGAATCAACGTCAGCCGCGTGCGGATCGCGACCTATGTGTTCATGGGGCTCGGCGCGGCGCTGGCGGGCGTGTTCTCGACGATGGTCAATTTCACCTGGTGGCCGACCACCGGCGACGGCTATCTCCTGCCCGCCATCGCCTCGGTGTTCGTCGGCGGCACGCCGACCTGGGGCGGGACGGGCACCATCGTCGGCGGCGCGATCGGCGCCCTGATCGTCTCGTTCATCCAGAGCGGCGTCGTCGCGGCCGGACTGAGCGGGTTCTATGTGCAGTTCTTCAATGGCCTGATCATCATCCTGTCGCTGCTGGGCCATCGGTGGAACCAGAAGCGGTATCGGTAGGGGAGCGTAGTCGAGCCCTCAGGAGTCAGACGGCGGCCGCTCAGGAGAGATCGACCGACGAAAGACCTCCGCTAAGGCGGCGCCCAATAACTACCGAATCGATCGGGTCAGCCGCGACCCATCCGTCATTGCGAGGAGCCCTTGCGACGAAGCAATCCAGGGCCACAACATGCGCGGCGCCCAGCATCCCAGACGGTCGTACTGCGGCCCCTGATTGCTTCGCTTCGCTCGCAATGACGGACAGGGAATTGGCTCACTTGTTTCTGCGTGTCGCCTAAATGCGAGCTGCTTTAGCCATACTATTCTTGATGGCGGCAGCAGATTCAACACGACATAGGTATCCGGCCTCGACGTTTGTGAGGCAGGCGATACTGACCGGGCTGCGCTGGAACGCCGACCCGAGCGGCTCAGAGATCCTCGAGGTCGTAGTCCAGGATCGCCATCTCGAGCGTAAAGGTCTTGCACTTGGGATCGTCGGCGCTGAGCACGCCGAGAAAATCTCGTCCGTTGCTGAGTTCGACCGAATCGTTCTTCTTGGTCCGCGCAGCGATCGTCAGCTTGTCGTTCTCAAACAGCTTGCGCAGATAGTCCTGAAGCGCCGGCCGCTCCACCGGCACGTTCATTTCAAAAAAGAACGAGCGGTCGCCATCTTCTTCGTCCGCCAGCAGCGTGCCGATCTTGCGCTCGCCGAGTTGCACGGCCGCGGATTCCTTATTTCGCGAATCCGGCACAACGTTCAGCCCCGGCGCGCCGAGACTCCGCCGCAGATGCGCCCGCAGCTTGACGATCTCTTCCTTGTCCATGTGGGC
>JBAQGU010000423.1:0-5832 GCA_049287975.1 Roseiarcus sp. | reverse complement strand
AAGCGAAGCAATCCAGGGGCCGCAGTACGACCGTCTGGGTTGCTGGCGCCGCGCATGTTGTGGCCCCTGGATTGCTTCGTCGCAAGGGCTCCTCGCAATGACGGATGGGTCGCCGCTGACCCGATCGATTCGGCAGTTATTGGGCGCCGCACTAACTCGATTGTTTTTTGGGCGTCCCGAAGCTGTCGCCGCGCTCCGAGCCGGGGCTCAGCAATCCGACTTGACCATACGCCCTTTCCGTCCTCACTTCTTCGCCTGCCAACGGCGATGCGGCCGAGCTAGAGACGCTTTCTCGAGATTGGCGTGCGCTTTTCTTCCTGAAAAAAAGAATTGTTGTCATCGTAAGTTTTTCGGTAACCAAGGAATCGCGTTGCCTCACTGGCAATGGCGTTCCCAATTCTCGGTCGATCTGATCTGGAGGAAGTCCTTCGCCGGCCCCGAACTTGATCGCCGCGGCAAGGAGCAAGGCCAGGGGGACGCTGACGGCGGTCCATATGGTTAAAAAATAGATTGCTGCTTGAAACGATGGCACCTTGGCGCCTCCGACTCCATCCAAAGGTCGGACCTCGAGGCCGCTTCGGACGTTATCGATATACGCCAAGATTCCGAAGAGCGCAATCAAAAGTTGCATCTTGGGCAACCTTTACGCGCAATGATCTCCCGTAGAATTCGCTACAAGCACCGACTCGTTAGGAGTCGACGCCGGATCGCTTACTGCCGAGGCGCTCGATATCGCCGCGATTGCGCTTGTCGCGGATGCTGTCGACGAGGAAAACAACGAAGTGCGTTCGTGCGTATCCATCGTGACAATGCGGCCGACCGTCCCGACGCGCCCAGGGCGATCGGCGCGTCGCGCCAGTTCACCCGAAGCTGCCGACGACCCGTTGACTCTGATCGATCAAGGCGCCCGTCATCGGGCCGGCGGCGTCGCTGAGCAGGAACACCGCGAGATTTCCGACCTCCTCGGGCGAGAGCAGCCTGCCGAAGGGCTGCGAACTGCTGGCGCGCTCGAGCCAGCTCTCGCCGTGACCGAGTTTGACCGCCTGCATCTGCCGCTCGGCGGGCGTATCGGTCCATCCCAAGAGAATGCCATTCACTCGGATCCGATCCGCGGCATGGGCGTTGGCGACGTTTTTCGTCAACACGGCGAGCGCGCCCTTCGAGGCCGAATAGATGGCGAGCAAGGGGTCGCCGCAATGGACGTTCACGGAGAGGACGTTCACGATCGCGCCCGGCGATTTCCGCTTGCGCATGTCCTCGACGCATCGCTGCATGAGGAAGAACGGCGCGCGGGCATTGACGGCGAACATCCGGTCCCAGAACTCCCGGGCGCCGGTGAGGAGCGAGGCGCGATCGGTCAGAGCGGCCGCGTTGACGAGCGCGTCGACCCGGCCGAAACGTTCTATGCAGGCGGAGACGATCGCTTCCGGGGCGTCGGTCTCGGTCAAGTCGGCGGCGACGAAGGAAGTTTTCGCTCCCGACGCGGCGATTTCGCCGGCTACGGCTCTGCCGCGTCCAGCGTCGCGGCCCGTGATCATCACCGCGGCGGCGCCGCTCTCCGCCGCGATGCGTGCAGTCGCTTCGCCGACGCCTTGCGTGGAGCCGGTCACGATGATCACTTTACCTTCGAGACGTATGTTCATGCAGTGTCCTTGCCTCGCGGCAGATTGCGCGGCGAAACAATTTCCCCCGCGACCCGGTGAGGGCATGGCCGCTCGCCTGCGCTGCTGTCAACGCGGGCTGGGGGCGTTTCAGCAAACAAGCGCCCTCTCCGTCGGCCGCGAGCGCCTTCTGCGCGGAAACCCGATCACAACGGCGTCCAGTTGCGGCCGCCGAGCCTTCTTGTGTATCCTGAGCCGCTACGACAATGATCCCTTCGATGGAGGCGCTCATGAGTTGGTTGGCCTCGAACGATCCCGTCCTCGGAGATGCACGCTCGTGCGATGCTCTCGAAATGGTCTCGATACCCCGTGTCCGCGACATCGGCGGCTTAGCGGTGCGCCGCGCGTTGCCGCACGAACGGCGCCAGATGGTGGGGCCGTTTATTTTCTTCGACCATTTCGGCCCGGTGCAGTTCTTTGCCGGGCAAGGCATGGACGTCAGGCCGCATCCGCACATAGGGCTGGCGACGGTGACCTATCTGTTCGACGGATGTATCCTGCACCGCGACAGCGAGGGCAACGTGCGGGAGATCACGCCTGGCGCGATGAATTTGATGACCGCGGGACGGGGGATCGCCCATTCCGAGCGCACCCCGGAAGCGCTTCGCGGGAATCCTCACACAATGCTCGGCTTGCAGAGCTGGATCGCGCTGCCCATCGCCCACGAGGAGGTTGCGCCGTCTTTTCAGCACTTCGGCGCCGAGGCTCTTCCCGTCGTCGAGGACGGCGGTCTGCGTGCGCGCATCGTCGCCGGCTCCGCCTTCGGGAAGAGCGCGCCTGTCGGGATGCTGTCGGATTGGTTCTATGTCGAGGTTGCGCTCGAAACCGGCGCCTCGGCGCCGCTCGACCCGGACTACGAGGAGCGCGCGATCTACGTCGTCGAGGGCGAAATCGAGATTTCCGGCGATCTGTTTGAAGGACCGCGCCTGCTCGTCTTCAGAGCTGGCGACCGCATCACGTTGACCGCTCGGCGCCCCTCGCGTGTGATGTTTCTGGGCGGCGCCGCGATGGAGGGACCCCGTCACATCTGGTGGAACTTCGTGTCCTCGAGCAAGGAGCGGATCGAACAAGCCAAAGAGGACTGGAAGACCGGCCGTTTCGATCCGGTTCCCCAGGAGACGGAGTTCATCCCGCTGCCGGAGTGAAGGTCGCCGCCGTTCAGGGCCACGGCATTCGAACCGGTAGTCCCTAGTCGCGTGAGTCGTTCAAAATGGGGGATGACTCAGAAACGTCGGTGTCATGCCCGCGAAAGCGGGCATCCAGACTTGGCCGCGCGTGCCGAGGCTCTGGATTCCCGCTTTCGCGGGAATGACACAACGTTCAAGGACCTCATTTCGAACGACGCACCCGACTAGACCCCATGCGCCTTCAGCCACGCCGTTGCCTCTTTCCACGACGCTTCGGCGTCGGCTTTCACGTAGCTCGGACGATAGTCCGCGTAAAAGGCGTGGCCGGCGTCGTCGTAGACGATGATCTTCGAGCCGCCGGCATCGGCTAGTTTTTTCTGCATCGCCGCGATCTGATCATGGGTAATGCCCTTGTCCATGCCGCCGTACAGGCCGAGCACGGGGACCTTCAGCTCGGCGACGATGTCGGGCGGATTCTTCGGCCGAAGTTCGCTCGTCTTGCCAGCGAGCGGCCCGTACCACGCAACGCCCGCCTTCAGGCTGGGATTATGCGCCGCATAGAGCCACGTCTGCCGCCCGCCCCAGCAAAATCCGGTCACGGCGGCGCGGTCCAGGTCGGCCGACCCGCTCGCCTTGGCGAAGGCGACCGTCGCGTCGAGATCGCTCAGAACCTCGGAGTCGGGTTTCTTGGCCACGATGTCGGCCATCAGCTTGTGCATGTCCTTTTCGGCCGCCGCGTCGCCCTGTCGCGCGAACAGTTCGGGCGCGATCGCGTAATAGCCGAGCTTGGCCCAGCGCCGACAGACATCCTTGATGTGCTCGTGCACGCCGAAAATCTCGTGGATCACCAGCACGGTCGGAAACTTTCCGCCGCCGTCCGGCATCGCGCGATAAGCCGGGATGTCGACGTCGCCGGCCGAGAATTTGACCTCGCCGGCGATCAGGCCTTCGGAGGGCGTCGCGATCGTCTGGCCGAAGACCGGCGAGATCGCCGCGCAGAAGCCGACGCTCAGGCTCCCCTTGACCCACATGCGGCGATCGACTCGAGGCGGGGCGTAGGCGTCTGACATCGGATCGGCTCCTGGAAGGCCTGGCTATATTTCCGCAATGTAACCGCGCCGGCAACTCAATTCGCCGTGTCGTCGCTTCTCGCCTTCGCGCCGCGAACTTGACGTCAGTCAGTGCGCTTGCCACCTTGCGGAGCGCAGGTTGAACTGAGCCTTCTGGAGCGCGACGATGTTCAAGCACATCCTGATCCCGACCGACGGCTCCGACCTCTCGCGGAAGGCGTTGCTCTATGGCGTGGAATTGGCCAGGGAATCGAACGCCAAAGTGACCGCGCTGACGATTCGCGAGCCCTACATGGTCACCGCGGTGGACACTTTTACCCTGGTCGGTTCACAGGAAGAGTTCGAGATGACGAGCCAGGAGATTGCCGACCGTGCGCTCGAGCAGGCCAAGATGGCGGGCGAAGCCGCCGGGGTCGCCATCGATCCCGTGCAAGAAGTCCATGATCAGCCGTACCGGGCGATCATCGATTGTGCGCTCGCCAACCGCTGCGATCTCATCGTCATGGCTTCGCACGGTCGCCGGGGCGTGTCCGCGCTGTTGCTCGGCAGCGTAACCACGAAGGTGCTCACCCACAGCAAGATTCCGGTTCTGGTCTACCGCTGAGACGGCTGGTCGGCGGGTCTCCCCTCCCGCTGACCCCTGGCCGCAAGCGGCGGGGAGGGGAATCAACTTCACGATTGTTCGCTCATGGCCATTCATTTTTCTGAAACGGAGATGTCCGCGCGGAAGGTCCGCCTGCTCGCCGCGATGGCGGGCGAACGGCTCGACGGCCTGCTGCTGTTCGCGCAGGAGAGCGACTATTGGCTGACCGGCTACGACAGTTTCGGCTTCTGCTTCTTCCAATGCCTCTACGTCGGAGCCGACGGACGCGTGGCGCTGCTGACGCGTTCGCCCGATCTCAGGCAGGCCCGCCATACTTCCAACATAGACGACATCCGCATCTGGAAGGATGGCGCCGGCGCGGACCCGACGCGGGATTTGCGCGCGATGCTCGGCGATCTCGGCGCGGGCGGGCGCCTCGGCGTGGAATTCGACAGCTACGGTCTCACGCACTTCCAGGGACGTCGGCTCGAGGCGGCGCTGGCGGGCCGCGCAACCCTCCTCGACGCCTCCCGCCTCGTGCCCGGCTTGCGAGTGACCAAATCGGCGGAGGAACTCGTCCAGGTCCGCGAGGCCGCACGGCTTTCCGACCTCGCCGACCGTGCGGCGATCGAGACGACGCGGGCCGGCGCCGATGAGGGCGAGATTCTCGCTGCGATGCATCATGCGATCTTCGCGGCCGGCGGGGACTATCCCGCCAACGAATTCATCATCGGCTCGGGCCCCGACGCGCTGCTCTGCCGCTACAAGAGCGGTCGTCGCCGATTGGCGGCCGACGACCAGCTGACGTTGGAATTCGCTGGGGTCAGCCGTCATTACCACGCCGCGATCATGCGAACGCATGTGGTCGGTCGCGAGAAGCCGTTGCATCGGGCCTATCACGCCGCCGCGCGGGAGGCGCTGGAGGCTTGCGCCGCCGAGTTGCGGCCAGGGCGAGCGGCCGGCGACGTGTTCGCGGCGCATGCGCGCGTTCTCGACGCGCACGGCCTGGCGCCGCATCGGTTGAATGCCTGCGGTTATTCGCTCGGCGCCAGATTCACCCCGTCCTGGATGGACGCCCCCATGTTCTACGAGGCCAATCCATTCGAACTCGCCGGCGACCAGGTCTACTTCCTCCACATGATCTTGATGGACAGTGACAGCCAGACCGCGCTCTGCCTGGGCCGGACCTATCTCGTCGGCGCAGATGGCGCCGAATCGTTGAACGCGAACGATCTGGACCTCGTTCGAAAATAAGCTTACCAAAGCCTTAACGGGGCGGTGGTCCCGGCTGAGGAGCGGGTTGGTGGGGCGGTGGCAGGCGACGAGCGGTCGGGTTTTCGCGCGAGCATTCGCGCCCGTGTGCGCGCTCGGCGTCTCGCTCGGGCTCGGCG
>JBAQGU010000422.1:0-3392 GCA_049287975.1 Roseiarcus sp. | reverse complement strand
ACAAACGTGCGACGCCGGCGTTGCTGATCTTGGGTGCGCTCGCGGGCGTCATGCAATTGCTGGATGCCGGGATCGGTCTGTTTGAGCATGATCTGGGGAAATGGGCTGGGCCGCTCTTTATTGCCGTCCTCCAATTCTTTGTGGTCTATCTGCTTCACAGATCCGTGAGGATCGCGCCACAAACCAAGACCGTATGAACGCGCTGCAGCCCGGCGCTTCCGAGAATTCCCCGGTGAAGGTTTAGCAAACGTCCGACGGGCCGATGCGCCTAAATGGAGATGACAGATGAATAACGCTTCGTTCAAAACTGAAGACCGCATCGCTGTCGACGCCTCGGTAGGCGCGGATGACCCCAATGAAGCCGATGTGGAACCTCTACAAGGCAATGGCTTTTATCGCTTCAATATCGGCGACTTCCAGGCGACCGTCATCTCGGATGGCCATGGGCCGATTCCGGTCAGGCCGATCTTCGTCATGAACGCCTCTGAAGCTGAACTCGATCCTGTATTGAAGGCAAACTTCATGCAGCCGGTGATCCAAGCAACGAACAACCCGTTAGTGGTCGACACGGGGCGGGAGCGTATCCTTGTCGATACCGGCTTTGGTGAGAAAATCGGCCCACCATTTGGCAACTTTCCCCGGCTCGAGGCGAACCTGGGCCGGGCCGGAATCGCGCCAGAAAGCATAGATCTCGTGGTGATATCGCACGGTCACCTGGACCATATCGGCGGCTTGGTGACGAAATCGGGCGCGCTGGCGTTTCCGAAGGCTCAGTTCGTCTTTGTCGATACCGAGTGGAATTACTGGACCGGCAGCCGTTTCGAAAGCGAGGTCAATAGTTCGCCGATGCCGGACCCGTTCAAGGAGGGCACGATTGGGGCAGCTCGAGAGAACCTGCCGCCGGTCGCCGACCGATCCCGGTTCGTGAAGCAGGGCGGCGAAATCACAAGCGGCGTGCACTATATTGCGGCGCCGGGACATTCCCCGTCTCATGCGTCAATCCTGTTCGCCTCGCGCAAGGAGCAATTCATGCACATGGGTGACATCGCTCACAACCCGGTGACGAGCCTCCAACATCCCGAGTGGTCGCCGGTGTTCGACTACGACCCCGCAGAGGCCATCGAGTCGAGGAAGGCCATTCTGGACCGCGTCGCGACCGATCGGGTGATGGCCATGGGCTATCATTTCCCGTTCCCAGCTATTGGGCATATCGTCCGACACGACGGGGCCTACCACTGGGAAGCCGCGCAGTGGGCCTGGTGACGAATGGATGAAGGACCTCTGGAGAAACGCAATGCCCTCCAAGCAAGAACGCTTCAGAATTGCCGTCCTCGACGACTACCAGAACGTCGCTCTTTCGCTCGCCAACTGGTCGGTATTGGACGGCCGAGCGACGGTGACGGTGTTCAACGACCATCTCGCGGATCCCGAGGCGGTCGTCGAGCGCCTGCGGCCTTTCGACATCGTCTGCGTGATGCGGGAGCGCACCCCGTTGACGCGTACCATCATCGAGCGCTTGCCCAGGCTGCGCCTGATCGCATCGACGGCGATCCGGAATGCCTCGATCGATCTCGAGGCGTCAGAGGAGCGGGGCATACAGGTCGTTCACACGGGCTACACCTCGGCGCCGACGATCGAACTGACCTGGGCGCTCATCCTGGGCAGCGCCCGCAATCTCGTCGCCGAGAACACGTCCCTGCGCGGCGGCGGATGGCAGCAGTCGGTTGGTGATGACATGGCCGGACGGACGCTCGGTGTGCTTGGTCTCGGCAACGTCGGCGGCGCGGTGGCGCAGATCGGCAACGCCTTTGGAATGAAAGTGATCGCCTGGAGCCAGAATCTCACGGCCAAGCGCGCGGCTGAAGTGGGCGCCATGCTGGTCACAAAGGACGAGTTGTTCCGAGAGGCGGATGTCCTGTCCATTCATCTGGTGCTCAGCCGCAGGACGCGCGGCTTTGTCGGCGCCGCGGAACTGGCGCTCATGAAGACGACGGCGCGCCTGGTAAACACGTCGCGCGGACCGATCGTGGTCGAGGAGGATCTCGTTGCTGCGCTCAAACATAAGAAGATCGCCGGCGCAGCCATCGATGTCTTCGACCAGGAGCCGCTGCCGCTCGAGCACCCGTTCCGCAGCCTGCCGAACCTGCTGGCAACGCCGCATATCGGCTACGTCTCCCGCGGCCTTTACGCTCGTTTCTATCAGGATACGGTCGCGAACATCGCCCGGTGGCTGGACGGCCAAGCAGCGGGCTGATGCATGCGCTCACTTGCCAAACACCGCATTGGTTCGAAACGCAGACGGGCGCCTTAGATGCAGGATCCTGGCGCGGCATATCGGAGAGAGGCCGTTCTATGCAGTCCAATAGTGCAGATGGGGACTAATGCCCCGATTAAATGGTAAAGGAGGTCGTGTCACCGTGATGCTCATCATGCGCGCCCGGAAGTTCGACCAGCGCAGGTCCGCATAGGGCCCGCCGCGCGGATCATTCCCTTCCGGGAAGATGCGCCGCCTGATCGGCTTGCCCAGCGCTGTTGCTTTGCGCTCCTCCAACGTCTGTAACTCGTCGAGCCGCTCGATGAACAAGAAGTAGGTGATCTGCTCCATGACGCTGAGCGGATTGGAGCCCATCCGGCCAGAAGTCGTTCCAGAGGGGATCTGGCTCCTGATTTCGCCTACGATCATGCCGCCCCGCCCCCGAATTGATTCCTCTGGGTCTTCATACGCCAAAATGGGCGCGCGCGCCCGATCCGTCGGTCGCGCAGCCAACAGCCGGCATCGATATTTCTTCGATTTTGCTTTCTGAAAAAACGCCGCGGGAGTTACGGTGACACTTTACTTAACCCCCTTTTTTAGGAGGGTCGAATGGCGTTTCGCCCGTCCCACCGGCCTTCCGAAGGTCTCAGACAAGGGGTTGAGTAAACTGTCATCGTAACCCCTGTGATTGCTCGGTCGGGCGGGCGTAGGTCGAGAGGAGCCAGACGGCAAAAATGATGACGCCCATCACGACAAAAAACGTTCGAGCCGGTGTTGGGAACTGCAACAGCAGACCGCCGATGACCAGCACCGGCCCGACCACTGATTCGACAACGGCATGCAGCTTGATCGGCACGATTTTGACCAGGCTGAATGGCATGTCGGTCACGAGGGTCATCGACAGATGCACAACGGCGAGTACATAAGAAATAATTGCCGCTGCGCCAGACAATCCGATGACCGTCGGCGCGAGCGCAAAAATGACGACTGTCAGATAGTCGAGGGCCGCATGCGCTTCACTTGATATGATCTTCATCTCACTTCTCCCCTTTGAACGGAGCTTCGGAAACAGGCGACATGAGCGCCGTCGCGATCATCGCGTCGCGCATTTCTGTGATCTCGGCGTCGGACAATCCTG
>JBAQGU010000421.1:0-3002 GCA_049287975.1 Roseiarcus sp. | reverse complement strand
ATCGTCACCGGCGGCCAGAGCGTCACCGGCCTGCCGGACTGCGTCCTCTTCGTCTACAACGGCTCGATCCTCGGCGTGCGCACGCCGATCGTGATGATCGTCGTCGCCTATGCGCTGATGCATGCGCTGCTCTACCGCACGCGGTTCGGCAGCTACGTGTTCGCGCTCGGAGGCAATAGGGAGGCGCTGACGCTGGCCGGCGTGCCCTGGCGCCGGATGCTGCTCGCGGTCTACGTTCTCGCCGGCGCCTGGGCGGGCGTCGCCGGCCTGTTGTTAGCAAGCCGCCTCAACGCGGGCCATCCGACCGCCGGCATCGGCATGGAGTTCGACGCCATCGCGGCGGTCGCGCTCGGCGGCACCTCGTTCGAGCGCGGCAACGGCTGGCTTCCCGGCACGTTACTCGGCGCGCTGACGATCGGCATCCTGCGCAACGGGCTCAACTTGCTGGCGGTGTCGTCCTCCCTGGAGGTGGGCTGCATCGGCCTCCTCGTCATTCTCGCCTTCACTCTCGAAGCCTTCCGGACGCAAACGCCATGACCGTCGCTACAACCGAGGCCGGGGCCGCCCGGCCCTCCCTTCCGCCTGAACTGATTCGCGTGCTGCTGCGGCTCGGCGCCGTATTGATCGTCGGCGTCGCGCTCAGCCTGATGAGCAGCGCGTTCCTGACCGTCGTCAATCTCGTCAACGTGCTGCGGCAAGCCTCGTTGCTGTTCTTCATGGCCTCGGGTTTGACCCTGGTGGTGATCACGGCGGGGCTCGATCTCTCCATCGGCAGTACGATCGGGCTCGCCGCCTGCGTCGCCGGCACGGTGATCAAATCGACTGGCGATCCCTGGCTGGGTGTCGCCGCCGCGCTGGCGATCGGCGGCTTCGTCGGCCTCTTGAACGGCATGATGATCAGCCTGCTGCGCATTCCCTCCTTCATCGCGACCTACGGCATGCTCTGGGTGCTGCAGGGCCTCACCTATACCTTCATGGCCGGCGCGACTGTCTATGGATTTCCCCGCGGCTTCCGCGAACTCGGCAACGGCTATTTCCTCGGCGCGCCGATCCCCGTGCTGGTCATGGCGGCGCTGCTGATCGTCGGCACGCTGTTCGCGCAGCGCAGCATATGGGGCCAGCAGATCACGATGATCGGCGCCAATCCGACGGCGGCGCGATTTTCAGGCGTGCCGGTGAAACGACGGTTGATCCTCGTCTATGCGCTGAGCGGCCTCGCGGCAGGCTTCGCCTCGCTCGTATTTCTCGCGCGGCTGAATTCCGCCGAGGCCGACATCGGCGGCAGCCTGACGCTGCCGGCGATCGCCGCGGTGCTGATCGGCGGCACGTCATTGTTCGGCGGCGTCGGCACGCTGACCGGCACCTTCGTCGGCACGCTGCTGCTGACGCTCGTCCTCAACGGCATGAACCTGCTGCATGTCGAAGGAAATTGGCAGCCGTTGGTGACCGGGGTGATCATCGTCGCCGCGGTCTGGCTCGATCTGCGCGACAGTCGCGCTCGCAATTGACAACCGGGAGAAGACCCAATGAGACGCATATCCCTCATCGCGCTTGTGCTGGCCATGGCCGCCACGACCGCTCCGCGCGCGTTCGCCGACGGCGAGACGATCGCTGTGCTCACCAAGAACCAGACCAATCCGTTCTTCCAGGCCGAGCGTATCGGCGCCGCGATGGCCGCGGCCGAGCTGCACGCCAAAGTGCTGCAATACGTGCCGACACAGCCCGACAGCATTCCCGAGCAGATGAGCCAGATCGACGACGTCGTCACCAAGAAGCCTGATGCGATCGTCATGGTCCCGGTGGACTATAAGGCGATGGTCGCCGGCGTGCAGAAGATCAACGGCGCCAAGATTCCGGTCGTGAACGTCACCGATCGCAGCGCCGGCGGCAATTTCGTCGCCTTCGTCGGCGCCGACGACTACTCGATCGCCAAGGCGACCGGCGAAACGTTGCTGAAGGCGATCGGCGGCAAGGGCGACGTGATCATTATCGAGGGGGTGCGTGGCGCTGCGACGGCGCAGGATCGCCTGCACGGCTTCAAGGACGCGATCGCCGAGTTTCCCAGCGTCAAGCTCGTCGATTCCCAGCCGGGCAACTACCAGCGTCTGCAGGCGATGCAGGTGATGGAGAACCTGTTGCAGTCGAATCCGGATGTCGCTGGCGTCATGGCGGCGAACGACGCGATGGCGATCGGCGCGATGGACGCCCTGGCCGACGCGGGCAGCAAGGCGCAGATCGTCGGCATCAACGGCACGAAAGAGGCGGTTGACGCGATCAAGGCGGGCAAGATGCTGGCGACCGGCGACTACAACGGCTTCGTCCAGGGATGCATCGGGACCGCGATCGCGATCCGCTATCTGCGCCACGAGTCGGTGCCCAAGAAGGTCACGCAGCCGTCCGTGGTGGTGACAAAGGCCAATCTCGGACCCTACGACACTCCGGTCGATCAGCGTAAGTGTCCCGCCTGGGACCAGATCCCGCAGAACTGAGGTTCCCGATGCTCTTCGTCATTCACGCCAGGGACAAGGCCGGAGCGCTGCCGACGCGGCTCGCCAACTATGACGCGCACAAGGCGTTCCTTTCCGACACGAGCCCGCACGGAGTCCGGATCGTCATGTCGGGCCCGCTCGTCGTCGACGACGGGACGACCATGATCGGCAGCCTGTTGCTCGTCGAGGCCGCCGACCGCGCGACAGTCGAGAAATTCAATCAGGCCGATCCGTTTCATTCGGCAGGAATTTGGGAGAATGTCCAGATAACTGGATTCATCCGTCGACAAGGTTAGATTCGACCGCGGCGCTGCAACACAGGTTGTGTCGTGGCGCGCAGTTCACCCCGCCCCGCGACAGCTTCAGTGCTGGCGTGGTTGCGGCGCGGCATCGCCGTCATAGAGGCGGCGGCTGGCGGCGACGGCTTCCATCGCATTCGGCCATCACGAAATCATCAGAACAAGACACTAGGTGTCCGATTTGAAAGTCGTTGAATCGGATGAATCACTTATG
>JBAQGU010000420.1:0-1504 GCA_049287975.1 Roseiarcus sp. | reverse complement strand
AGGCTGATGTCCTGCAGCGCGAACAATGGGAGCTGCATGTCGCAGCCTCTCGCGCTATGTCTTGCGCCAAACGGTCGCGAGCCAGGGTTGGCTGGCTCGCGGCAGGCCAGGCAGGCGATCGTAATGGTCCAGCTCGACGAAACCGGCCGAAGTCACGTAATCGCACCAGGTGTCAGGGTCGAAGAAGCAGGCGCAGCGATCGTCGCTGAAGCCTTTGTCGTTGCTTCCTCGCGGGGCTGACGAGAACAGCACACCGCGCGGCTTCTACGTGCTGAACAGCTCGAGCTAAACTCGCGGCAATTCCTGGTTCGGAAAACGGAACAGCGAGGCATTAGCAAAAATCCCATCAAAGCGGCTCTCCGGCAATCGCATAGAAAGCAAATCCTGGTGCAGGATCTCGCATCCTGAATGCGCGCGGGCCATGGCAACGAACTACCGAGATCCATCGAGCCCGACGGCTTCATGCCCCAAGGATCGAAAGTGACTGAGATCGCGACCGGGTCCGCAACCGAGGTCAAGAAATCGAATAAGGCGGCCCGCCCTCGATCGCAATGAGGAATGCCAGGTAGTTCTGGCTGACATCGTGGTGTTGCGTATCGTCCCAGAAAGCCCGCGCAAACCGATCGTAATACGCGATCGTCGTTGCGCTGAGGTAGCGGATCTGTTCCGCATTATATGATTTAGGGTATAGCGCCTAATCTTCCCCTCGCCCTAGTTTTGCTTGCTGCACTGCCGATTTCAGTGACCGGATGGTAGCACCGCGTCGCGTAAATCGCGAAGAGCAGCGGAAGAGGGAAGGGGCCGCTTACGCGGCGGCCCTGATCGCCTCGGTGGGATTCGACAGCGCCTCCGGGGCGGCGTTATATGCGTAGTCGAGCACGGCCTGTTCGGCAATTGCCTTCGCCAGCTCGGCCTGCACGGCAGCACGCTCGCGGCGCGTGAAGTAGCAGCCGCGCAGCTCGGCCCGCAGCTGCTGGATATGGTCGTAGAGCGTGATCATCGTGTTCTCCTTCCGTCGCAAAAGACGGGAGGCGGGCGCCATGCCGGGCTGGGCTGGGTCAAGGACGCCGACGGCGCCGCGAAGCGGGGCGCGGGGGAGCCGATTTTGTCGCGTGCGCATCAAGCCGGCGCGCGCCGGCGCGCTCATTCCGCGCGGCAAAATTGGGGGCACCGCGCCTCCTTGAGCCGGCGCGGGCCGGCATGGGAGGATCGGAACTCCGGCAAGACGGCTTTTGAAGGGGGAGCAGCAGTCGGTCCGACACCTTAAAGGGGCGGTTGCGCGAAAAAGCCCCGCCGCGGGTCGCGCGGCGGGGCGATGGTGCTCGCTAGTCGCGCGGTTCCCAGAGGGCGATGTGGGTGGCGCCGTCTTCGGCCGGCTTGTCGAGCTTGACCAGCCGGCAGCGGACCCAGTTCGGCCCAAATTCCGGCGAACCGATCTTGAGGTTGATGTAGGTCTCGCCGCTCGATTTGGCGACCTGGCTCCAGCCGGCGCCGACTTCGTGAC
>JBAQGU010000419.1:0-4143 GCA_049287975.1 Roseiarcus sp. | reverse complement strand
GCGCACAGACTTGCCAGCGTCATATTCCCAGTATGTGCATCCGCTCGAAGCATCGAGCGAATAGACTTTTCCGCCCTGGCTGCCGATGAACGCCCGACCGCCGATTATGGTCGGCTGTGCGATCGAGCGCGCCGCGCCGGGGAATCCGAACGCCCATTTCAACTCGAGGCGCGGCACATCTTTCGCGGCGAGTCCGGCCATCGCAGAAGGCTGAAACCGATGCTGCGAGGGGTCGACGCCCCATCCGTTCCAATGCGGCTCGTTCAACGGCTCGACGAAGGGCGCGGTCTTGTCAGGGCAGGCGCCGGCCGGACCGGCTATGGTTTCTTGCGCCCGGACCGCGATCGAGCCCGTCACGCAGAGCGCGCCGGCAAGCCCGAGAATCGTCCAAATCCTCCGGTCCCGCAACGTCATGCCGCCCGGCTCCCCACGCTGCTTCCCCGACCAATCTAGAGCAAGAAGCGAGGGCGGGCCAGTCGCGTCGGCGGTCGCGAAAAAGGGGCGGCTATAAATAGCCGAATCTGCTCGCGACGGCTTTGACGTTCGCGCCCGCTTCGTTCAGTCTGCCCGAAACCAAGGAGGAGCCCCATGAGCGTTCATACATTCGGACACATCGATGATTCCCCGATCGTGCAAGTCGAGATCGCTTCGATGGCAGGCGCGCGGGCAAAAATCCTTTCCTGGGGCGCGGTGCTGCGGGACCTCGTGGTTCCCTCGGCCTCCGGGCCTCAGCGGGTCACGCTCGGGCTCAATTCGATCGAGGACTATCTCGCGCATTCCCCGAGCTTCGGCGCGGTGCCAGGGCGCTTCGCCAACCGCATCGCCAATGGCCGCTTCACGCTGGACGGCGTCGCCTATCAGCTCGCGCGGAAACCCGGCGAAAAACATACGCTGCATGGGGGCCCCAAGGGCTTCAACAAGCGCGTGTGGAAACTCGGCGAGCACGGCGAGTCCTTCGTTGCGCTGACCTTGGAATCGCCCGACGGCGAGGCCGGGTTTCCAGGCAATCTCACCGCCGTCTGCGTCTATCGGATGGTCGAGCCCGCGACGCTGCGGCTCGAACTGACGGCGACCTGCGACGAGCCGACCGTGATCAACCTCACGCAGCATGCCTATTTCAATCTCGACGGATCCGCTGACGTGCTCGATCACGAACTGACGCTGGATTGCGATTTCTACACGCCGCCCGACGCCGAACTGATCCCGACGGGCGAAATTCGCAGCGTCGCGGACACCGCCTTCGATTTCCGTAGAGCGAGAACGATCCGCAATCCGGCGGGGCAGACCTACGACACCAATTTCGTCGCCGCGCTCCAGCCCGGCCCCGACGGCCTGGCGCGCATAGCGACGCTGCGCTCGCCGAAAAACGGACTGACCCTGGAACTGCACAGCACCGAGCCCGGCGTCCAGGTCTACGACGCCGCCAAGCTCAATTGTCCAGTTCCGGGACTGGACGGCGCGCATTACGGCCCGCACGGCGGAATCGCCCTCGAACCACAGGCCTTCCCCGATTCGCCGAACCGCCGCCATTTCACCGACGTCGTTCTCCGCCCGGAGAGCGAATACCGCCACATCAGCGAGTTCCGCTTCGTGTGAGTTCGACAGAGGTTTTCTCGGCTGCGCGGAAACCGTGATGCCCGGCCGCGAACGGGAGCGCAAGCGCGCTACGCGCTCATCCCGATCGTCAGCGCCCCCTTGTACCCGCCGGAAACGGCGCGCGTCACCATCAGCGTCTGCGCCGCGATCTGCCTCGACGTGCTTTGGCCGAAGACCTCGTCGCGCTCGACTCTCAGCGAGGCGAAATTCGCGGCGCTGACGCCGTAACCTTTCGAGGCGTAGATCGCCCGGCACGCGTCCGCCGGCATCGCGATTTGCGAGGTTAGCAGCCGATTCTTGTAGCTCGTCGCTTTTTGAAGGCTGGCGTAGACTTCGAAATGGATGTGCGGATAGCGTCCCGAGTAGCAGCCTGGAAAAATCGTCTTGAATGCCGCTTTGCCCGCCGTGTCGCTTACGCCGACGGCGCGCAGATAGGAAGCGTTGGGCACATCGTAGATCGAGTAACGTCCCAACGCGTCACATTGCCAGATGTAGATCGCGTGGCCTGCCAATGGCCTGCAGCTTCGCCCAGCCTTCTCGAGCGTAATCTCGAGATCGAGGGCCTGGCCTTGGGTCGCGATGGCCGTATTGCCGACGTTGGCGCGCATTTCGCGCCGCACGATGCCGCTTCTCTCGAGGACGTTGGCGAGCCTGCCATGCGCAATGTTCGATCCGTCGCCCGGGAACGGGCCCTCGGTCTCGTTCGGCTCGAGAAGGCAATTGCGCGCGTCGGCGGCTTTGGCGATCGCCTCGGCTCGAGCGGTCGAGAATACCGAGCCTTTGCCCACAGCCGAAAGCTCACCGATCGCGCCCACCGACGCGAGCGAGGCCAAGACCCGGCGGCGATTGAAGAAAGCGCCGAGGTCGTGTTGAAGCCCGAGATCGTGATCGTGTGGAGGAGCTTCGCCTCGGATCATCGCAACCTCTGTCGGGGTCGCCCGCTCGCTATAAAAGATGAGAAAAGCGGCGGCTTCGAGACGTCAGCGCCGTCACGACCTCACGCCCCGCCAACTGGCCTAGGGGGTGGTGCGGAAGTACAGCGGGTTAGCTCAGCTTGCCGAGGGAAAGGCGACCGGTGATCGCTTCGCGGAACGGCGCGGCCTCGGAGGCGATTGTACATGCACGTCGATTTTTCTTTCCGAAAACCAAAGGCATGCTAGGTTGTTTTGAGCTCTCCAGGTCTGCGCCGATCCGAGTCCGGTGAGCGCAGGCTTTTGAGATCGGCTTGGAGAAACGTCTCCCGGAGTCGGGCTCTGAACTCCCACCAGAAGGTTGCAATGCCGCACCCCGACGACTCTTTGATGCTGTCGATATTGAAGGATATCCGCGTCGAGCTGCGCGACCACAGGACGCTGCTGCTACAACTGGCGGACGGTTTGCGACGGCACGATCGGCGCTTCAACGACATGGAGCGTCGCCTGGGCGATCTGAGCGCGGAGTTGGAGCTGATGGTGAAAAGCGAGCTGATGGGCCGTCTTACTCACTTCGAGACACAAATCGACGAAAAACTGGCGCAGCTGTCAGATCGATTGCAAGCCATCGAAACCGCCAAATAGGCGGCGCAGCCAACTAGTTGCCCCGCTCCTCACCGCATCTCTCCCCGCAAAGAGGACGCAAAGAGGCGGGGAGAGGGGGCGCAGACCGTCGCAACATCGCGGCCGCCAACGAGATGGCCAGTCGAATTCGTAGAGGACTGCGGCTTGCCGTTCCCTGTCCGCGTGCCTCTTTGCGGGAAGAAGCAGGGTGAGGGGCGCTTAGCCGCAACGTCGGTCGAAGGGGCCGACCCCCCCTCAGTGATGCAGCGCGTTTTCCAGTTGCTGTTTTGACATCCTGGAGCGACCCTCGATGCCTGCGGATTTCGCGCGCTCGTAGAGCGCTTTCTTCGAGGAACCGCCGGCCTTGCCGCCGCGCCTCGTCGGTGTAGTGGCGTTCTCGCCGCCCATCGCGGGTGTGCTCTCGGGGCGGCCCGAGGCGCCGACGTGGGATTTGCCCTCGGCTTCCTGCTGATAGGTCTTGCCTTGGGCCTGCTTGCGCTCGGTTTTGGCGAGCGATTCCTCGTTCTCCTTCTTGCTCTCATATTTGGAGGCGCCGGCCTCGTGCAGCGCGATCGCGATAGCCTGCTTGCGGTTCTTCACTTTACCGGCCTTGCCTTCCGGGCCACTCTTCAACTCGCCATGGGCGAATTCATGCATGACGCGACCGACGACTTTCTTCTGCTTTGGCGATTCCTTGGGCATGGTTGGACTCCTTTATTCCCCCGATAAAACGTGCAACACTCCGGACTTGTTCCGGAAAGTTATATGCGCGCGGAAGATTTGCGCTGTGGGATGACATTGCAGAGGAATGGCGCCGTGCAGTGGCGACTTTGGTAGCCACCGCCGTCATTGCGAGGAGCGAAGCTACGAAGCAACCCAGAGGCCGCGTGATGTGGCCCCTGGGTTGCTTCGCTCCGCTCGCAATGACGGAAGGGAGCTAAAAACCCTACCGCTTCCCCCAACCGCCTCCGGTCGGCGTCACTACCTCGATCGCTTCGCCGGGCTCCAGCAC
>JBAQGU010000418.1:0-9865 GCA_049287975.1 Roseiarcus sp. | reverse complement strand
CAAAACGAACGTGAACGAGACCCACTCCCTACGCCTCATCGAGAAGATTTGGGCCGCCAACACACAGCGGGAGGATCTGGTCAAACGCGTCGCAAACGCCCTCCGCGAGGAAATCACTTCCGGCAAGCTGTCGCCCGGCGCGAAGTTGCTGCCCGAAGCGCAACTGGCGGTCGAACTCGGCGTCAGCCGGCCGAGTCTGCGCGAAGCGATCCGCATCTTGGCCCATGAAGGCCGAATCGTGGTCAAGCACGGGATCGGAACTTTCGTCGGCAAGGAGCCAAAATTACTCGGGCCTCTCGAGCTGATGCGCTCGATGACCGAGTTGATAAGGGCCGCCGGAGGCGTGCCTTCCCATCGCGATGTTTCGGTCGATCTCGTGGAGCCGCCGGGTCAAGTCGCGGCGGAGCTCGGGTTGGCTGACCGAGACCGGGTCGGACTCGTCTCCCGTGTCCGACTGATGGACGATATGCCGTTCGCCGAAGCCAGGGAATATGTCGTTTTGGGCGCGCCGCCTCGGACCTTCGAAACTCTGCGGCGGTTCGAGACCAGCTCTCTATACCAATTTCTGCGGGAGGAATTCGGGGTCGCCATCACTCACAGCAGAGCCAAGCTTTCCGCGGTCGCTGCGGACGCGAACGTAGCTCGTGTGCTCGGCCTGCGAAAGGGCGCGCCGCTGCTCCTGATGCGCGAGCTTCATTTCGCATCTGAGGGCAAGCCGGTTCTGCTGACGATCAATCATCACAACAGCAAGGTCATCGAAGTCACCTCCATGCGGTCGGGGGGACTCGCTTGACGACACCCGCCTTCTGCGTGCTCGGCAATATTTGCATCGACGATCTCGTGTTCGCCGATGGATCGACGATGTGGCGGGTGCCGGGCGGGAACTCCGTCTACGCCGGGCTCGGCGTGGCGGTCTGGGGCGAACGGCCGATGATCATCGCGCCGGTCGGACCCGAATATCCGATCGCGGCGCTCGGCGCTCGATTGGACCTCTCGCGCTGCCGTCGGCTCGATCGAACCTTGAGGGACTGGGGGCTCTATGAGGAAGACGGAACTCGCACTTTCGTGTTCCGGAGCAAGACGAAGAACTGGCGGGAGTTCAGTCCCGCGATAGATGACGTCGACACCGTCGGCGCGTCCTACGCGCATATAGCGCCGCTGCCTTCCGAACTGCAGACCGCCTTCGCCAAGGCGCTGCGCAGTCAGGGCGGCAAACTGATATCGGTCGACATCGACGACCACGAACTCGTCGCGTTGACGGATCGGGACCGTTCGCAATGGCGCGAATTTCTCGGTGGCATCGATCTCTTCCTCCCCAGTCGCCAGGACATCGAGACGCTGTTTCCTCGCGTCGCCATTCCGGACGCACTCAGGCGCCTGAGGGAGCTCGCCCCGGATCTGAAGGTCCTCGCCATCAAGCTGGGACCGGACGGGGTGATCGTCCACGCCCAGGGTGCGTCGGACTATCTCGAGCTGCCGAGCATCGCGGAGGTCGTCGTCGATGCGACGGGAGCGGGAGACGCATTCTCCGGAGGCGCGCTCGTCGGCTACGCGCGAACCGGCTCCGCTCTCGAGGCCGCGCTTTTCGGTTCGGTTTCGGCCTCGTTCGCCGTGGCGGCCACCGGGCTTGGAGCGCTCGTCGACGCCGGCGGCGAGGAGGCGGCGTCAAGACTGCGGAGGCTCAGGGCTCGAATTGAGGCGCATGTTCTATGATTTAGCCGGGCGATTACGGAAATAACGAGGAGCGGGTTACGTGGAAAGCGAAAACAACGAGAAAACAGTGATGCTGCGCGAGATCGGCATGCAGGCCGATTTCGTGCATGACAACATCGACGGCATGCTCGGTTTTATGCGCCATGTCCTGGCCGACCGCGATCCGGGAACGCTCGAACACGGCTTCATGATCGGTTGCGGCGACAGCTATTGCGCGGCCATCGCGGCGCGACAATTCATGGCCAAGGCGACCGGCCGCCATGTCGAGCCGGTCGAGTCGATGGAGTTTTCGCGTTACCTCGTCGAGGACCTGCCGAAAAATTCGTTCGTCTTCGGGGTCTCGAATTCCGGCACGGTCTCGCGAACGATCGAAGGCGTCCGGCTCGCCCGTGAGAAGGGCGCCTGGACGTTCGCCGTCACGGTCAATGCAGGCAGCAAGCTCGCGCAAACGGCCGAAACCCTCATGCGGGTCAATTCCGTCGACAACATCAAGGAATTGCCCGGCGGAACGCGGGTGATCACGCCCGGCACGGTCACCTACACCGCGAGCATGCTCGGACTTTTCACCGCCGCGATCGCCATCGGGGAGCGGCTGGGCTCGCTCGACGCCGCGCGATCCTCGCGACTCGTCGCCTCGCTGAGGAGCGTCGCCGAATCGATGCGCGCCTCCGACGCCGGCACGCGCAGGATCGCGGAAGCCTTGGCGCCGAGCCTCACGACCGATCGACAGACCGTCATCCTCGGTGCGGGTCCGAACTACGCGACCGCCTATTTCGCAATGGCCAAATGGTTCGAGGCGCTGACGCGGCCCTGTCATGCCTCGCAGCTCGAGGAATGGGCGCACGAGCAGTATTTCATGACGGGCGCACATACCGACACGTTCGTCGTCCTGCCGCCTGGATCCGGCCATACGCGCGGGCTCGAGCAGGCGCGAGCCGCCCGCGACATGGGATCGCGGGTCGTCATCGTCGGCGAGGCGGGCGACGCCGCTGCTGAAGCCGCGGCCGACGTCTATTTTCCGATGCCGGCGGCGATTCCGGAGTATCTGACGCCCTTCGTCTACAAGTTGCCGTTCGAATATCTCGCCTGCGAAACCTCGCGCGTGCAAAACGTGCCGTTCCTCAACTTTGACAATCCGAAGCGCCAGGAGGTGAATTTCCGACAGATTTTCAACTCGGCTCAGGCCGGCGAGAAGCGCGTCGCCGCCTGATGGGTACGCTCCTCTCCACGATACGCGCCGGCAGGAAGGCCGTCGTCGGGATGGTCCAGCTCGGCCCGCTCGCGACGGGTGCGCGGTATCGCGGCGAGGGGTTCGACCGGGTGCTCGATTCCGCGCTGTCGGAGGCCAAGATCCTCAGCGACAACGGCATCGACGCGCTGATGATCCAGAATCTCGGCGACATTCCGGTCGCGCTCGAGGCGACGCGCGAACAGGTGGCCTGGATGACGCGAATCACGAGCGAAGTCCGCGTTCGCTTCGAGCGGCCTGTCGGACTCAATCTGCTGGAAAACGACGCGGGGGCGATGATGGCCATCGCCTCGGCCTCGGGGGCCGACTTCATCCGGGTCAAGATTTACGTGGGCGCGATGATGACACCGTTCGGCATCGAGACCGGCAAGGCGCACGAGGCGATCAAGGCCCGAAATGCTCTCGCGGCGGACGGGGTCGCGATTTTCGCCGACGTGCACGATCGTACGGGCACGCCGATCGCCAGCGGCGGGTTCATCGAGGATGTCGAGTTCGCCCTGCGCCTCGGGGGCGCCGACGGACTCGTTCTCACCGGCAAGAGCTTCCCCGAGACACTGACGCTGATACGTGCGGCGCGCGGCAAATGGCCAACCGTGCCGATCCTCGTCGGCGGCGGGATCGACAAGAACAACTTCTCCGAAGCCATAGCGCTCGCGGACGGAACGATCGTCAGCAGTTCCCTGAAGGCTTCGGGTAGCGCGGTCGGGCCGTTCGCGCCCGAGAAAGTCAAGGAATTCATGACGAACGCCCGACGGCCGCGGGCATCGAGCTAGGCGGAGGTTCGGCGCGGCTGTCGGGCCTCGCCGGGTTTTGGAAAGCGCGGTGGACTTGTCTCCTGGCGGGGTTTTTGCGTTCCGCGGAGCGACGAGGATCAAAGAATTCGCGACGGACAGGGACTGTCCGGCGTCGAGTGAAAAAGCAGGCGTCAGGCGCCGGTCAGAGCGCCGCCTGCCCAACGACACCTACGGGAACAGGAGTGTGTCTATGTTCAAGCTCAGTCTGAAAATCGGCCTTATCGCTCTTTCTCTATTCGCAGCGTCGGGATCTCCGGCGCTGGCTGGCCCTTCGGTGATATTAGTGACTCCGGAATCGGGACTCGGTGATCACTCGTTCAGCGACAAGATGTATGAGGGGCTGCAAGCAGCCAAGAAGGATCTCGGCGCTACCTTCTCCGTCATTCAACCCGGCGCGATCTCGAATTTCCAATCGTCGCTCGCCCGAGCCGCCGGCCAGAAGCCAGACATCATCATCGGGTCATCCTTCGACATGATCGCGGCGATGAAGACGGTCGCGAAAGCGTTTCCGGACCAGAAGTTCGGCATGGTGGATGTCGGTCCGGATCCCTTGGCCCCCAATATCGCTTCGACGGTCACCAAGGACTGGGAGGGCTCGTTCCTGGTAGGCTGGATCGCCGCCAAGACCACCAAGACCGGCACGATCGGCTTCGTCGGCGGCAAGGACATCGGTATCATCCACCGCTTCTATATCGGCTACTATTATGGGGCCAAGATGGCGAATCCCAAGGTGAATGTGATCGAGACCTACAGCGGTTCCTTCACCGATCCGGCGGCAGGCAAGGAATATACCCTCGCAAACATAAACCACGGCGCGGACATCAATTTTGCGGTCGCCGGCTCCACCAGCGTCGGGGTCGTCGAGGCGGCGAAGGACACCAGGACCTTCTCCATCGGCGTCGACAGCGACATGAACTGCCTGGCGCCCGGATCCGTGTTGACTTCGATGGTCAAGCGCGTCGACACCCAGACCTACGAGTTGATCAAGTCGGTGGCCGATGGGACCTTCAAAGGGGGCGCCGTCAAATTCTACGGCCTCGCCGAAGACGGCGTCGAGGCGGCGATGGACCAGTGCAACAAAGGACTGATCTCCGACGCCGTGCTGAAGGAGGTCGACGATCTGAAGGCCAAGCTGCTTTCCGGCGCAATCGTGGTGCCCAACTACTTCGATCTGAAGCCCGGTCAGAAGCAGATGGGCACGCCGCCGATCGATACGCCTCCCTCCCTCGCCAACGCGACGAGCTTGGCGAAGTAGCCGACCAGGGGCGCGCACGACCACGGCCGTGTTCGTCATCCCAAGGGAGTGCGGACGTGAGCGCGGATTCGACGCCGGTCGTGCGCCTGCGCGACATAGCCAAGCGTTTCGGCTCGTTCGTCGCGATTCAATCGGCGAGCATGGATATCGGCGGCGGCGAGATCCATGCGCTCGTGGGTGAGAACGGGGCGGGCAAATCGACCCTGATGAACATCCTCTACGGGCTTCTGCAGCGTTCCGACGGGGAGATCGATTTCGACGGCCGGCCAGTTTCCTTCGCCAGTCCACGCGAGGCGATCGCCGCGGGGATCGGAATGGTGCACCAGCACTTCAAGCTCGCGCCGTCCTTCACCGTCTCGGAGAATATCATTCTGGGCGCGGAACCGCTCAAGTCCCTCGATCGGGTCGATATGGCGCGCGCGGATGAGGAAACCCGCCGCCTCAGCGAGCGCTTCGGCCTCAGTCTCGACCCTCGCGCGATCATCAGCACGCTGCCTGTGGGCCTCAGACAACGTGTGGAAATACTGAAGGCGCTCTACCGCGACGCGCGAATTCTCATTCTCGACGAGCCGACCGCCGTGTTGACGCCGCAGGAGACGCGCGAACTGTTCGTCACGATGCGAAGGCTCGCCGATGGCGGTCATTCCATCATCTTCATCACGCATAAGCTGCAAGAGGTTCTCGCCGCCGCTGACCACATCTCCGTGATGCGGCAAGGGCGCGTTGTCGCCACCATCGACAACGAGGGCGTGACTGCGCAGGAGATCGCCCGGCTGATGGTGGGTCGCCCTGTGCTGCTGCGCGTGGCCAAGACCCAAGCGCGTCCCGACGAAAAGCCGACGCTCGAGGTCAAGGGTTTGACGGCCTTGGGCGACCGCGGCGAAACCGCGGTCGACGACCTGTCGTTGACCCTGCGCGCCGGCGAAATCGTCGGGCTCGCCGGCGTCCAGGGGAACGGACAGGACGAACTCGTCCAGTGCATCGCAGGATTGCGGCTGCCGGTGAGCGGGAACCTGACCATCTCCGGCAAGCCGCTCGGACGCGCGCCGCTCGACAATCGCGCGGCGGGTCTGGCCTATATCCCGGCCGATCGCGGCGCCGTCGGATTGTCGTTGGAGAGCAGTATCTGGGAGAATCTGACGGTCGGCCATCTCGGCGAATTCAGCCGCGGACCTTTTTTCGCCGCCGGTCGGGCGCGGCGTAAGGCCGCCCAGTTGATCGGCCGCTTCGATGTCCGCGGGGCGGAGCCCGACAAACTGGCGGGGTCGCTGTCGGGGGGCAATCAACAGAAAGTGCAGATAGCCCGCGAGCTCACGCGCAACGCCGCCGTCGTCATCGCGGAGCAGCCCTCGCAGGGCGTCGACATCGGCGCCATCGAACAAATTCATCGCATTCTCGTCGAGATGCGCGACGCGCGCAAATCGGTCTTCGTGGTCTCGGCAGATCTCGATGAAATCTTCTCCATCTCCGACCGCATTCTCGTGATCTATCGCGGTCGCATCGTGGTCGACCTGAAAGCCGAGGCGACCACGCCCGAAGAAGTCGGCCGCTACATGGGGGGCCTGCACGAGGCTTCATCGACCGGGGGGAATGCGTCATGAGCGCTGAAGCGCCGGGCGCACTCGCCAGCCGCCGGGGCCTGCTCGACTGGCTCGCGCCGGCGATACAACCTACGATCGCGCTCGTCATTTCGGCGATCGTCGGAGGTTTGCTGGTCCTCGCGATGGGACAGGACCCCCTGCAGATCTATGGGGTGCTGATTTCCGGCAGCCTCGTCGGCGTGCCCAACCTGATGGTGACGCTGCAGATGACGACGCCGCTGCTCTTTACTGGGCTCGCGGTGTCGATCGCCTTCCGCGCAGGTCTCTGGAATATCGGCGTCGAGGGGCAACTCCTGGTCGGCGCCTTTTTTGCTGGTCTGGTCGGCTGGCTCGCGCCGCTTCCGACATTCCTCCATGTGCCGCTGACGCTGATCGCCGCGATGGCCGGGGGCGCGCTCTGGGCGGCAATTCCCGCCCTTCTGCGCATCAAGCTCAACGTCAACGAACTCGTCGTCTGTCTGATGCTCAATCCGATCGCGCTTCTCCTGACGGGTTTCTTCGCCATCCACGTATTCAAAGCGCCAGGACCGACCAACAAGCTGCCCGACGTCCTCGAAACCGCGATCCTGCCACAGTTCTCGCTGTTTTCGCAGGCCAACTGGGGCGTGTTCATCGCACTCGGTTGCTGCGCGATCTTCACTGTCGTCAACAATGCCACCATCCGTGGGTTCGAATGGAAGATCATGGGGCTCAACCCGACCTTCGCCTATTACGGCGGCATCGATGTGCCCAGACGCGCGTTATGGGCGATGTTGATCTCGGGCGCCGTCGCCGGCCTCGGCGGCGCAGAGGAGGTGATGGGCGTCTATGGCGCTTTCTTCGACAACTTTTCGCCCGGGTACGGTTTCGACGGCATCGCTGTCGCCATGCTGGCGAATTTCAACCCGATCGGCGTCGTCGCGGCGGCGGGTTTGTTCGGCGCACTCGACAGCGGCGGCGCCGTGCTGCAGATGACGACGGGCTCGAGCAAATATCTCGTCGAAGTCCTGCAGTTCTTGACCGTGCTCATACTGGCGGCCCGATTCTCCTGGGAGTGGCTGAGAGCAGGGGGGCGCGGGCAGCCTACAAGACGAGCCGTAGGCGTCATCAACGAGCCGGAACCGCACCCCACGGCCGAGGAGGCTTGATTGGATCTGGAGATTTTGCATTCGACGGTCCGGATCTCGACGCCGCTCATTCTGGCGGCGCTCGGCGGACTGCTGACCTATCAGGCTGGCATGCTCAATATCGCGCTCGACGGGTTCATGATCGTCGCCGCCTTCGCGGGCGTCGCTATGGCCTACTTCAGCGGCAGCCTGGTGGTCGCGATCCTCGCGGCGGTCGGCGCCTCGATGTTGCTCGCGGCGCTGATGGCGCTGTTCAACATCTGGTTCCGGGCTCACATTTTCATCGCCGGCACGGCGGTTACGTTCCTCGCCTACGGCCTCACTGCGCTGCTGCTCAAAGGCATTTTCGGTCAGGACGCGCTGTTCACTTCCGACGCCATTCCAACTTTTCCGACGATCGTCGTTCCGGGGATCGCTGGGATTCCGGTCTTGAGCCAGATTTTCAGCGGACACACGATTCTCGTCTACGTCGCCTATCTGCTGGTGCCGGTCGTGGCCTGGGCCCTCTACCGGACACGCTGGGGTCTCCGGCTGCGCGTGGTGGGCGAGGCGCCCGAAGCCGCTGCGACGGCCGGCGTCAACGTGGACGGCGTCAAGTTCCAGGCGATGCTGCTCTCGGGCCTGTTCTGCGGGCTCGCGGGCGCCTATCTTTCGCTCGCCTATGTTACGCTGTTCTCCAAGGAAATGACACACGAGCGCGGGTTGATCGCCTTGGCCGCTATCTTTTTTGCCCGCGGCAGTCCGTACCTCACGGCCGTGGTGGCGCTTCTCTTCGGCGCCGCGACCGCTCTCTCGGTGACGCTGCCGCAAGTGACCGGGCTCGCGCCGCAGCTCTTGCAGATGATCCCTTATGTGGTCACCGTGCTGGCTCTCGTCGCGGTGGGATGGCAATCGACGCGGGCTCGAAACAAACACCGGGCCTGGCGTTTCGATCTCGGCTGAGCAGGAGGCGCCGCGCGAGCCAGCGATTGCAAGCTGATTCTCTGAAGTGGCCGACTTGCGCTCTGGAAAGCGGAGCGGTCGCGCGGGGCGTCCGGGCAGAACGCACACAAAATACGTTCCTCGATTCGAGCGCTGCGCCAATTAGTCAGCGGAAAGGATGGGATCTCGTCCAGAACGAAGCCGCCGAGGGGATCGAAGTCGCGTTCCCAAGGCTTCCGCTCCAGCGCTTGGCGAGCGTGCGCGTAACCAGCCTCCCGGCGGATCTGCAGCCCTGAGGCGCCGAAATCGGTGTCCTTGTTGTGGCTCTCACCCTCGATCGCCGGGGCCAGCAGCCGGACGACATGCATACGCGCCTTCATACGCGTCGAGCACCCGTAAGAGGCCATCTCGTGTAACGGCAGATCATCTTGATGCTGAGGCCTCCGAAGGAAATACGCCGCTTGAGGGATCGATGGTTCGAAGATAGAAGACGCCGACTACATCGTCGCTGACAGGTCGACTTTTGAGACGATCGGCAAGGCCGAGGAGCACGATTTCATTCTGGCTTTCGCATGTCATCGAGAAAGGGAGCTTATGGATTATACGCTAAGCAACGTCGGCATGCTCAAGGCGCAGTTCCGCATTGTCGTCGCGCTGATGCTGCATGACATCAGGAGCCGGTTCGGCGGCAACGCCTTGGGTTTTGTTGGAATGGGGATATGCTGGCCGCTAATGCATATGCTCCTTGCCCTCACCATTTATTCTCTCACGGGTCGCACTGCGCCCTACGGCGACAGCACCGCTCTCTGGTTCGCCACGGGGGTCGTTCCTTTCCTCGCCTTTCAATATATGTCGCGGTTCATCGTGCTCGGACTCATCATGAATCGGTCGCTTCTCTCTTTTCCGGTCGTGAAAATAAGCGATATCGTGTTTGCGGGCGCAATAATCGAAGTGCTCAACGCCGGGCTCGTCGTCTTGATCGTATTCGTGATTTTCTGGGCGCTTGACATAGATTTCATGCCGCGCGATGTCGTACAGGCGAGCCTAGCGCTCCTAGCCATGATGTTCCTCGGTCTCGCCTGGGGCGTTGTCAACGCCATAATCGCCTCCGCCTTTCGCGCCTGGTTTCTCCTCTTTCTCCTCGGCCAGATTCTTTTATGGGTGTCGTCGGGCATCCTATTCGTGCCTGACGCCTTGCCGGAGGCCGTGCGCACGCCTCTCTCCTA
>JBAQGU010000417.1:0-2242 GCA_049287975.1 Roseiarcus sp. | reverse complement strand
TTTCACTCGTCCACATCGGCGGCCTTCCACGAATCAGCTCACCTCCCTTGAATCATAAGTGATTCATCCGATTCAACGACTTTCAAATCGGACACTGAGTTGGAAAACGCCTTCACGTCCTTGAATTACGGTGACACTTGTGGTGCGAAACCTGAACGCTACCGTGGAACGAGTTGTAAATCGAGCCGATGGGCGCGAAGCCGCCAACTGAGCCGACACGGCCCCGCTGGGACGAGAGAAACTTTTCCCCCGTGCAAACCCTTGAAATGTCAGAAAATGCGATCATCTTCGCGTCCGACTTGGCGAGCCCATCTACGGGCCTAGCGGCGCTCGCTGGGACACACGCGGATTAGGTTCGCTTCGGCGGCGCTCGTGGCTCAGCTCCGCCGCATCTTCGGATCGAGCGCGTCGCGCAGGCCGTCGCCGGTCAGGTTGATCGCGACGACGGTGATCAGGATCGCGAGGCCGGGAAAGGCGACGATCCACGGGTCGGAGCGGATGAATTCGCGGGAATCGGCGAGCATCGAACCCCATTCCGGCGTCGGCGGCTGTGCGCCGAGGCCGAGAAAGCCGAGGCCCGCCGCCTCCAGAATAGCGTCGGAGACGCCCAGCGCCGCCTGCACGATCAGCGGGGCGAGGCAATTCGGCAGCACGGTCGACAGCATCAGCCGGATCGGCCCTACGCCGGCGACCTTCGCGGCCGTCACGTAGTCCCGAGTGAGTTCGCCGAGCGCCGAGGCGCGCACCAGCCGGACATAGCGGGGGAGATAGACGATCGTCACCGCGACGATCGTATTGGCGAGGCTCGGCCCGAGCACCGCGACTACGAGGATCGCCAACACGAGGCTCGGCACCGCCATGATGAGGTCCATCAGGCGGGTGATCACGACGTCCACGATCGAGCCGGCAAACGCGCAGACGAGGCCGAGCGCGACCCCGATCACGAACGAGACGCTCATCACGGCGACGCCGATGAACAGCGAGACGCGCGCGCCGAACATCAGCCGCGACAGCATGTCGTGACCGTCTCCGTCGGTGCCGAGCGGAAACCGCCAGGTTCCGCCGGGATTCCAAACCGGCGGCGCGCGCACGGCGTCGCGGAACTGCTCGATCGGGGAATGCGGCGCGATGAAGTCGGCGGCCAGCGCGACGACCATGACCGCGCCGACGGCGGTCAGGCCGAACACGGCGCCGCGATTTTCGCGGAACGTAGCCCAGAACGCGGCCAAGGGCGTTGGCTGGGCGAGAATGCGGACGCTTTCGTCCGCCGGCAAAGCGAGCGCGACGTCAGCGGCCATGGCGTATCCTGGGGTTGATCGCGCCATAGAGCAGATCGACGATCAGGTTCACCGTGATGACGGCGGCCGAAACCAGCAGCACACCGCCTTGCAGCGCGGGATAGTCCCGACGGCCGATCGACTCGATCAACCATTTGCCGACGCCGGGCCAAGAGAAAATCGTTTCGGTCAGCACCGCGCCGGCCATCAGCCCCGAAATGGAGAGCCCGATGACAGTCACGACGGGCAGCAGCGCGTTGCGCAGCGCATGAAGCCCGATCACGCGCAGCGGCGAAAGGCCCTTCGCGCGCGCCGTGCGAACATAGTCCTCGCTCAGCACCTCGAGCATCGAGGAGCGGGTCATGCGCGCGATGACGCCGAGCGGCACGGTGCCGAGCACGATCGAGGGCAGGATCAGATGCCGCAGCGCGTCGACGACTGCGCCGGGCTGATCGGAAAGCGCCGCGTCGATCACCATGAAGCCGGTCGGCTGGTCGAAATAATATTTGATCAGATCGATGCGCCCGGAGACTGGCGTCCAGCCGAGCGTCACCCCGAAGAACATGATCAGCAGCAGCCCCCACCAGAAGATCGGCATGGAATAGCCGAACAACGAAATCGTCATCAGCGCCTGATCGAAGAAGCCGCCGCGCTTGACCGCCGCGATGGCGCCGGCGGGAACTCCGATGCAAATCGCGAACAGCATCGCGAAGAACGACAGCTCCAGAGTTGCCGGAAACAGCGTCAGGAACTCGGTCAGCACTTTCTGTTGCGTGGCCAGCGAGACGCCGAAATCGCCGTGAACGAGCTTCCAGGCATAGTCGAGGAATTGTTTCCAGACAGATTGATCCAGGCCCAATTCGTGGCGGAAGAAGGCGAGCCGCTCGGGCGACATGCCATGTTCGCCGACGCGCACTTCCACCGGATCGCCCGGGACCAGCCGGATCGCGACGAAGGTCAGGAAC
>JBAQGU010000416.1:0-3612 GCA_049287975.1 Roseiarcus sp. | reverse complement strand
CGAGTCCGGCGGCGACGGCGCGCACGCCTTCAGCCGACGCGATGGAGCCGCCGCGCGCGCCTTTCGCCGGCTTCAGCGCCGATATGACTTCTCCGATCCGCTCGGGATCGGCGGCAGCGTCGATCCCGCTCAGATCGACGGCATCTGCGGCGCCCGGGCCGCCCGGCGGCAGTACGCGCGGGGGCGAGCGTTTGGCAGCCCATTGCACCAGTACAGCCAATAGCGCATTATCGTTCTCCTTCGGCGTCTCCACGGGCAACGCCCCCTGGAAGACTTTCCCCAGGCGTCAGTCGACGGCGACCACCTTCCCGATCAAACCCGCCAAGGCGCCGGCTCCACAACCGACGGCGCAGGGCAGGCCGAGCGCGCGACCGACTACAACCGCGTGCGAAGCGCTGCCGCCGAGCTCTGTCACCACGGCGCGGGCCGCAATCATGCCATGCAGATCCTCCGGGCTCGTGGTCGCACGGACCAATATTACCGCCTCACCGGCGCGCGCACGCCGTTCCGCCTCGTCGGAATTGTCGACGACGATCCCGATGCCGACGCCCGGCGACGCGCCTTCACCGGATGCCAGGAGCTTGGCGGTTCAGATGGTTTCCTCGGCGAGATGCGGGCTGAGCAGCAGTCGAACCTGTTCGGGAGTGACGCGCCGCAGCGCCTCGGATTCGTCGATGACGCCTTCGCGCACAAGGTCGACCGCGATCCGGACCGCCGCGCCAGGGGCGAGTTTCGCAGCCCTCGACTGCAGAAAGTAGAGGCGCCCGCAATCGATGGTGAACTCGATCTCCTGCACGTCGCGGCCGAGCTTTACCGCGGCCGACAACAGCGTGTCGTGCCCTTCGGGCAGGCTGGCGGCCAGCGCGGCCAACGGACGCGGCGTGAACTTGCCCGAAACGACGTCTTCGCCTTGGCGCGCGCGAGATATTCGCCATAGGGCGCCGCCTCGCCGGTCAGCGGATCGCGCGAGAACAGGACGCCGGCGCCGGAACGATCGTCGAAATTGCCGAACACCATCGCCTGAACGGTGACCGCAGTGCCGAGGCTGTCGGCAATGCCATGGTGCTGCCGGTAACGCCGCGCGCGACACGAGTTCCAAGACTCGAAAACTGCGCGGACGGCGGCCCGCAACTGCTCGACGGCGTCGTCCGGAACAGGCGCGCCGGCCGCGGCGGCGAGATCAGTGCGCCAGCTCGCCGGCCCTTCGCTCGGGTGGAGTTCGAAGTCGCCCGACTTCAAGACGATGCGCCCGTAGAGATCGAGGAACCGGCGATGGACGTCTCTGGCGAACGCGGGATCGCCGCATTCGGCACATAGCGCGGATTCCGTCGCGTCGTTGATCCCAAGGTTCAGGACCGTGTCCATCATTCCCGGCATCGATATCGGCGCGCCGGACCGGACCGTCACGAGCAAAGGGCGCGGTCCGCCGCCAAAATTCCGTTGCGTCGCCGATTCGAGCCAAGTGACGCCGGCCAGAATCTCGGCCTCGAGCCCCTGCGGCAGGTCGCCACCCGAGCCGACCACATGACACAAGACGACGCAACGAGCAGAAATCTCGCGATGAATTCCGGTGGGGCGGATACTTATCGCTTCTTGCAGGGTCTGACGATTGCAGACCAGATCGCTCACGCCGAGCGGTTGGTAGACGGCGCCCCACCTCGTCAGCGGCTCTCTATAAGAATTGAATTTCGTTTAATTCAAATAACCAATTGGTACATTCCGCATACTTTAACTATAACGTTGCGCTTGCCAAGTCCGGCGACCGCCTCGGCGCCATAAAGCAACGAGAGACGCATCCGCCTCAAGCCGGATTTCCAGCCGCCATATATAAATCTGGAGGTTTACCAGGAGCTAGGGATAGAAATAGGCGTAAGCGATATTCAGTTCGCTTCGGAACAGGAATATTAGAGCGCTTTACCAAGAAAGAATCACCGCGCGGCACGCTGTAAGCCCGCTCGGCGCGGATTCCCGAGTGTGGAAGGGCTTCCCGCTGCCGGACTAAAGTCTTTCCCGCCGAGCCGTCCAAGTCATCTCACTTCCGCGTGAAGCCAGGTTGGACCGTCGTCTCTGCTCGGGCGACGGACGGCAAGTTGATCGAAGTAACACGACGTTCGTGGCGGTCTCACGCGAGACAATTCTTTACGTTATTGGCTAAGTGGACGCTGCTCTTGGTCCGAACTCAAAGCTCCGGCATTCGTCGGACCAAAACTCTTGCGCATGAATTCGCGCCAGTTGAGCCCCAACACTCTGTTTACCTCGACCTCACCGAAGCCGACCGCACGCAGGCCGATCGCGAGACCCGCGAAATCTCTGTTATCGCGGAACCATTCGGGTTGCTTTGGAAACCTCGTGTTCCCGGCTCCGGGCTGGGCTCGCATCCAGCGTCCCTCGCGCATCCATTGTACGACGCTGTCGGGTTGTCCCTGACAGAGGTCGGAACCAATCCCGAGGTTCTCCACGCCGATCATCCGAGCTACTTCGGCCGCCATTTCGCAGAACTCTCGTAGCGTGGTCGCGCCGCCGCGCGGCAAATGATGGGGATACAGCGACAGCCCGAGCATGCCGCCAGACCGCGCGAGGGCCCTCAGCACCGTCGCCGACTTGTTGCGCCCTGTCTCGCGGCGCCACGACGGGTTGGCGTGAGTAATTGCGATGGGACGCGCCGACAACTCGATCGCCTCCAGCGTGGTCCTTTCGCCGGAATGCGACATGTCGACGATCATGCCCAGACGATTCATTTCGGAGATGACCTCGCGGCCCATGCGGGTCACGCCGCTGTCTTCGGTCTCCATCCAGCCAGAGCCGAGCAAGGACTGGTTATTGTAGGTCAGCTGCATGAACCGGATACCGAGGCCATAGAGAATTTCGATCAGGCCGAGATCGTCCTCGATCGGCATCGGGTTTTGCAGGCCGAAGAAAATCGCGGTTCGACCCGACGCCTCGGCGGCGGCGATATCTTCGGCGGCGCGGCCGGGGAGAATGAGATCGGAATGTTCGCGAAAGCGGGCGTTCCAGTCCACGAGATTGCGAACAGTGTCGCGAAATCCATCGTGATAGGCGACGGTGGCGTGGACGGCGGACAGTCCACCGTCGCGCATTTGCAGGAAAATCTCCCGCGACCAGTTGCAAAATTGCAGTCCGTCGATTCGCGTGGGCGCTTCGCCGGCTTCCTTCATGTTGAGATCTCTCCCGATCGCCGGCCGTCCCGCCCTGCGTTGACTTCGAATAGCCGTTCGGCGCTAATTCGATCAAGTCTTCATGATCGGAGCAACGTCCAGACGCGCCGCGAGCGGCGACGCCACGGTGGCTGAAGGGCGACGGAAGTGGACGAGCATATCTTGACCCCGGCTGAAATCGAGGCGCTCGCCGCCGAGGCCCTGCGCCGACACGGCGCCTCGGACGCACAGGCGGCAGCGCTCGCGGCTGGAATCGCTGCGGCCGAGCGCGACGGAATCAAGTCGCACGGCCTGATGTATCTGCCAACCTATTGCGAACATCTGACCTGCGGCAAAGTCGTGGGGCGAGCCGCGCCCTTGCTTACCCATGCGGCGCCCGCGAGCCTCGTGGTCGACGCCCGGTCGGGCTTCGCGCACGCGGCGATCGACCTCGGCC
>JBAQGU010000415.1:0-13354 GCA_049287975.1 Roseiarcus sp. | reverse complement strand
CGGCCACCTTCTCCCGCGGGAGCGGGAGAAGGGTTCAACCAACCGGAGCGGAAACGATGAGCGAACTTCTCAATGTCAGCTATGACACGCTGATCCCCAACAATGTCGGCCTGTCCCAGGACAAGCGCGTTCTCAAGGCGCTGGAGAAATGGCATCCCGGGTACATCAACTGGTGGAACGACCTGATCCCGCAACAGTACCAGAACAGCTTGGTCTACCTGCGAACCGCGGTCAGCGTCGACCCCAAAGGTTGGGCCAAGTTCGACTATGTGAAGATGCCGGAATACCGCTGGGGCGTTCTGCTCGCGCCGCAAGTCGACGACCGCAGGATTCCCTGTGGCGAACACGCTGGCGAGAAGGCCTGGCAGGATGTGCCCGGCGAGTATCGTGCGATGCTGCGGCGCCTGATCGTCATTCAGGGCGACACCGAGCCGGCGTCGGTCGAGCAGCAGCGCTTCCTCGGCAATACCGCGCCCTCGCTCTACGACATGCGCAACCTGTTTCAGGTCAATGTCGAGGAGGGGCGCCATCTGTGGGCCATGGTCTATCTCTTGCACAAATATTTCGGCGCCGACGGACGCGAGGAGGCCGACGATCTCTTGCGCCGCAGCTCGGGCTCGGAGGAGGCGCCGCGCATGCTGGGCGCCTTCAACGAGGAGACGCCGGATTGGCTGTCGTTCTTCATGTTCACCTACTTCACCGATCGCGACGGCAAGATGCAGCTCGAGAGCCTCGCCCAATCGGGCTTCGATCCGCTTTCACGCACCTGCCGTTTCATGCTGACCGAGGAAGCGCACCACATGTTCGTCGGCGAAACCGGCGTCGGCCGCACGATCCAACGCACCTGCGAGGCGATGAAGCAGGCCGGCGTCGAGGACCCGTTCGAGATCGATCGAGTCAGGGCGCTCGGGGTCGTCGACCTGCCGACCATCCAGAAGAAGCTCAACCTGCACTACACGCTGTCGCTCGACCTGTTCGGTCAGGAAGTTTCGACCAACGCGGCCAATGCCTTCAACTCCGGCATCAAGGGCCGCTATATGGAGCATCGCCTCGACGACGACCACAAGCTTGGCGGCGCGACTTATCCGGTCTGCCAGATCGTCGACGGCGAGATTCGCATCGTCGAGGCGCCGGCTCTGACCGCGATCAACATGCGCCTGCGCGACGACTACACGCGCGACGCCGCCGGCGGCGTCGGGCGCTGGAACAAGATCATCGAATCCAGCGGGCTCAAATTCCATCTGAAGCTGCCGCACGAAGGCTTCAATCGCAAGATCGGCGTGTTCGCGGGCAAGTTGATCAGCCCGGAAGGCGAGCTCGTCTCGGGCAAGGAATGGGACGACAATTTCGCGAAGTGGTTGCCCAACATGGCCGACGGCGACTTCATCCAATCGCTGATGAAACCGTGCCTCGAGCCGGGCAAATTCGCCGGCTGGATCGCGCCGCCGAAAGTCGGCATCGACAACAAGAGCGGCGATTTCGAATATGTGAAGCTGCACATGGCGTGAGCGCATTCTCCCCTCCCCGTTCTTCGCGGGAGGGGAAACTCGTTGGGAGTCCCACGATGAACAGCCCGGTCAAACAACATCTGATCGACCCGGAACTCTGCATTCGCTGCTACACCTGCGAATCCATGTGCACCGTGCAGGCGATCCAGCATGACGGCGTCAACGTCGTCGTCGATTTCGACAAGTGCAACCAATGCATGGATTGCATCGCGCCGTGCCCGACCGGCTCGATCGACAACTGGCGCGTCGTCGACAAGCCCTATTCGCTCGAAGAGCAGTTCGGTTGGACCGACTTGCCGGAGCAACAGGACTTCGCCGCCAATGCCGAGGCGGACGCGTCGATCGAAGCGTTCGACCCCGAGATCGCGCGATTGCTGGCCGAGGCGCACGGCGGCGCGGGCGGCAGGGCGAAAGCCCCACGCTCGGCGACGAAGCCCACCATCAATCTCTACACGCTGGCGAAGCCGGCCGAGGCGACCGTGCAAGGCAATTACCGCCTGACCGCAGACGGCGCCGACAGCGACGTGCGTCACGTCATCCTCGACTTCGGCGCCCAGCCGTTTCCGGTGCTCGAGGGGCAGAGCCTCGGCGTCATTCCCCCCGGCGCGGACGCCGGCGGGAAGGCTCATCTGCCGCGACTTTATTCGGTATCGAGCCCGCGCGACGGCGAGCGGTCGAATTTCAACAATCTCTCACTGACCGTGAAGCGCGAGCCGGGCGGCGTCGCCTCCAACTATGTCTGCGATCTGAAGAAGGGCGACAAGGTCCGCGTCGTCGGGCCGTTCGGCGCGACCTTCCTGATGCCGAACGATCCGAGGGCGCGCCTGCTGATGATCTGCACGGGAACCGGATCGGCGCCGTTTCGCGCCTTCACGATGCGGCGTCAGCGCAGCGGCGTGGACGAAGCCGCCGGCATGACGCTCGTGTTCGGCGCGCGCACGCCGGATTCGCTGCCCTATTTCGGTCCGCTGAAAAAAGTGCCGGAGACGTTGCTGAAGAAGCATCTGGTCTTCAGCCGCGTTCCTGGTCAGCCCAAGCGCTATGTCCAGGACAAGTTGCGCGAGGAGCAGGACGCCATCAGCGATATCCTGGCCGATCCCGACGCCCACATCTATGTCTGCGGGCTTCGTGGCATGGAGCAGGGCGTCGAGGAGGCGCTGGGGAACATCACCGAGGCGATGGGCCTGCAATGGAGCGCGCTGCGCGACGCGATGCGCGAGGAAGGCCGCTACCACAGCGAGACCTATTGATGGACGCGGCCTCCGGCGCGAATCCGCCCTTCGTTCATTTCGTTCGCGTCGGATGGGGCGATTGCGATCCCGCGCGGATCGCATTCACCGGGCGGCTCGCGGCCTTCGCGCTGGAAGCGATCGACGCCTGGTGGGAGCACGTCGTCGGCGCCGACTGGTATCGGATGAACATCGATCACGGGGTCGGCACCCCTTTCGTGCATATGACGCTGGATTTTCGCAGCCCGGTGACGCCGCGCCACAGACTGGCATGCGAAGTCAGGCTGTTGCGACTGGGCGCGAGTTCTGTCCGACTCGGGGTGCGGGGGCGGCAGGATGGCAAACTCTGCTTTGAAGGGCAGTTTGTACAGGCGCTCCTCCGCGCGCCCGATTACATCAAGTTCGAAGTCCCCGAAGATGTTTTGGCCAAACTGCGCTCAGCAGATGTCGCGGATGAATCCCGCTGGGCGGGACCGGACAAGATCGCACTCGACCGTGGGTCCGTATGAACGAGATCACCAACTTCCGCGGCGATATCGTTTCCGGCGAATTCGAGTCGGGGCGCGCCGAGGATGTCGACGCGTTCATCGGCGCCGTCGGCGAACGCGTGCGCAAGGCGCGGCAACGCAAGGGCATCGCGCGGCGCGTGCTTTCGGAATTATCGGGGGTCTCGCAGCGCTACCTCGCGCAGCTGGAGAACGGCGACGGTAACATTTCCATCGGCCTATTGTATAAGGTAGCGCAGGCGCTCGATCACCGCATCGAATGGCTGGTCGGCGCGGACGATCCCTGGGGCTCCGAAACCGCTGAAATCGCCGAACTCTACCGCACCGCCTCGAGCGGCCTGCGACAGAAGGTGAAGGAAATGCTGAGCGCCGCGCAGCCCGCGCAATTGCGCCGCCAGCGCATCGGCCTCATCGGACTGCGCGGCGCGGGCAAGTCGACGCTGGGGCGCCGGCTCGGGGCGGCGCTCGCGTTCCCGTTCGTGGAACTGAACCGCGATATCGAGGAACAGAGCGGCATGCCGGTGGCCGACGTCATGGCGCTCTATGGCCAGGAGGGGTATCGGCGGCTGGAGCGGCAGGCGCTGGAGCGGGTCGTCGCGACGACCGACCAGGTGGTGCTGGCGGTGGCGGGCGGGATCGTCACCGAGCCCGAGACTTTCGCCTTCCTGCTGCGCCATTTCCACACGATCTGGCTGAAGGCGCCGCCCGAGCTCCACATGAAGCGGGTCTTCGAGCAGGGAGACGAGCGCCCGATGGCGGGCAATCCGCAGGCGATGGCCGAGCTCACCTCGATCCTGACGAGCCGCGAAGCGCTCTACGCCAAGGCCGAGAGTTTTATCGACACCGAGGGCCGATCGATCGAGGAGAGCACCCGCGACCTCGCCGAGGCGGTTCGGGCGCTGGGGGTAGCGTGAAGGCGACCGCGGATGATGGGGCAAGGATTTTCGCGTTTTGTGGTTTTTCAAGGCTTTGCACGGAGGAAAATTTTCCTCCCCCCCCCGTCGGACACCGGCACTCCGAATTCGATGCGCGCCTCGGCGGCGCGCGGCGACGCATGTACGACCACGACCACAAGCGTCGCAGTCGGGCGGAAAGTTTTAGGACACTCGGCCGTGGGGTCCGGAGGCGGAGAAGGGCGATCAAGGACTCTAGCTCTAATTTGGATTTTCACAAAGACATAGTTGCAGAATTCTAAAAACAAAGATCACGCCAAACCTCGATCGCCGCCGCCTCGCCCCTACACCTCGAGGTACCCTCGAGGACGGGGACAGAAATGCAGTGCTTTCGGCTGGAACGTGAAGCTATGGCGGAACGCTGCTGATTCCTCTCATACTTGTGGCGCAATTCCGTGGCAGACTTTTGGTTGCGCTGGGGTTCATCTGGCGAACGTCGGTTAATCAGTCGTGCAAACAGCGTTTGTTGGTCAATCAGGAGAGTCGTTTGAAGAATTCATGACATAGGAGGGATTCATGGCCAATCACCTAGCGGGATGTCGGGACCAGTCGGGCGTCGTCGCCCTCTTTGTGAAAATGGCGTTATTGGGGTCATCAGCGCTCGCAATGAGCCCCGCGGCCGCCCAGACGGCGGCGCCGACCAGCGGATCGGGTTCTCCGCCAGCAGTCACGAATGACAGTTTCAATCCGCACGCGGGGCCAGTCAGCCGCGGACCGGCCCATTCGAGAGCAAACCTGGCCGGCCCGACTCCGCCCGCGACGGCGCCCAGGTACTTCACAAGAATATTTCCTTCGATTTTTCAGGCGCGATTGCCCGCGCTCATCTTCGAGCAAGGAGGTGTTCCGGCGACCGTCCCCGCACGCGAAATCGACGCCGATCCGACCGGGCGCGTGTCTTCGTTCCAACCGCTTGGCCCGACGACCACGGGGACGAACGCCTTCTTTCAAAGCCTGGGCGAAAATGGCCGTTCATGCGTGACATGTCATCTGCCGCCCAACGCCATGAGCGTCAGTATCGACAACATCGACACGCGCTGGAACGCGACGAGCGGCCTTGATCCGATCTTTGCTCCGATCGACGGAGCGGATTGTCCGAACAAGGCATCGCTTGTCGATCAGGGGACGCTCGATCCGAGGGCTGCGCACTCCCTGTTGCTGGACCGCGGCTTGTTCCGCATTTTCCTCGCCGTCCCCGAGAACGCGGAGTTCAAGGTCGACGTCGTGAGTGACCCGACCGACACGTCTGCCCATCAACCGCCATTCAACAAGGATGGTTGCAATACGGATCCGGATTTCACTGCGGGCAAAGACGCATCGCAAGTGCTGTCGATGTATCGGCGCCCGCGGGTTGCGACGAACCTTTTGGCCGTGATCACGACGAGGTCCGACCGTGGAGTCAACCCGCCCGCAGCCATCGATCCGGTTTCCGGTCAGCCGATCGCAGTGGGGTCTCCGTCTCCGCCCGTGTCGATCGATCCGCGCACGGGGCGGCCCATCAGTGGGAACATCATGTGGGACGGAAGGGAGCCCACGCTCGAGCATCAGGCTTCCGACGCAACTCAGGGCCACGCGCAGGCGCCAAATCCCCCGACGTCGACGCAGGTCGCGGAAATGGTGCAGTTCGAGCTTGGAATCTACAGCGCTCAAATCTGGGACGACCGGGCTCGGCAGCTTGACGCCGCAGGCGCTCTTGGAGGGCCGGATTATATCGCCGGCGCAAAGCCGGGCCTGCCGGCGGAAACGGTTCCGGTGCCGCCGCAAACGGTCCCAATATCTCCGCCGGATAACGCGACCGGAACCGCAGCCTTTCCGCTTTTTGACAACTGGGCGACGCTGCCCGCGGGATTTGACCGAGCGGCACAGCGTACGTCGGTCGCTCGCGGGGAAGTGATTTTTCAGACGCGAACTTTCATCATCAACGCCGTAGCCGGTCTTACCAACATCGGCGCTGTAAAGCCGTCGATTACGGGGACGTGCAGCAGTTGCCACAGCCAGGTCGGCGTCGGCAATGACTCGTTCCCCGCCGCGCAACACGATGTCGGCATCGGTGGTACTTCGCCCGCCCCCGGGGCGTCGCCGCCCGCCGGTTCTCCGCCGGTCGCATTGGCGACCTGCAATCCGGCGCCGCCGGCTTCGACCCCGACGCCGGACGGATGCTTTCCCCCGCCGTCAACCAACTTGCCGATCTTCAAGTTGACCTGCAATGCCGGCAAGTCCACCGTTTATCAGGGGCCGGTCGTCGTGACGAACGACCCCGGCCTCGCGATGATTACCGGTCTTTGCGCCGACATAGGCCGGTTCACCGTGCCGCAATTGCGCGGCCTGGCGGCCAGGGCGCCGTACTTCAGCGATGGGTCGGCGGCGACGCTGCTCGATGTGGTGACCTTCTACAACAACCGCTTCCAGATTCAGTTGTCTAATCAGGATATGGAAGATCTCGTCGCGTTTTTGCGCAGCCTGTAAGTATTGGAATTCTCGACACGGTTTCACATTCCGCTCGGCACTTCACCCGCGCCTGCCTACAACGCGGATGGGTCCGTGCCTTACGAACACTTGTAGCATGCTCGCGAACGCGAGCATGTTACAAGGCTTGCTTTGCGCAGCTTTCGACCGCTTCCCGGCTTATGTCGGCGCTACGCGAGCGCGGCGTTCCCGATCACCTGGCGACGCTAGCGGCCCAGATCGGGATGGCCGCACTCAGCCATGCTGTCGCGTCCTGGTTCGACGACGGTTCTCGCGATCTGGACGATCATCTCGTGCAAGCTTTCAACGAAGTGCGCGATCTGTCCTCGTCTAGCTCAGAAACCGTCCGCGGCTCGCAGGCAGCCGCCAAGACCTGACTGTCGGCTTGCGGTCTCGCGTGCATTGATCCAGTTATTCGCACCAACGACTTCAGGTCGAAAATCGGGGGGTTTTGAGAGAGCGCGGAAAGGGCTATCGCACGGGGCGCAATTTCGTGTGGACGCAACCTCAGAATGTTACGAGATTGGCCCGATTTCGAGGGGGTCGACTAAAATGGGCAAGATAATCAGGCTCGCGTCATGCGCGTGTGGGACCGTGCGGTGTGAGGGCGTCGGCGCGCCTATCGTGTGCGCAGTTTGTTATTGTAGCGACTGCCAAGAAGGTGCGCGCAAGATCGAAGCGCTCGCCGGTGCGCCGCGAGTTCTCGAAGCAGACGGCGGGGCGTCCTATTTGACTTATCGAGACGACCGATTCAGATGCGTATCTGGCGCGGAAATGCTTGTCGCCTACAAACTCAGTGATCGAGCCCCAACGCGTCGGATGGTGGCGTCTTGTTGCAATTCCGGCATGTTTCTCAAATTTGAGCCGGGGTTTTGGATTTCGTCCTACCGCCTCCGCTATTCCGGCGATCTGCCGCCCATTGAAATGCGCAATCAAACAAGGGATCGCAGAGCCGAGACGGCTATTTCGTCAGATGCGCCCAGCTTTTCACGATTTCCAATGCGCCTTTTCACGAAGCTGATCCGCGCTCGGATAGAAATGCTATTCGGACTATGAGTATTTGACGTTTCCGGTGAACTCGTGTTCCAGCGCGTCATGGGCCGCGACAAATTCTCGGGCCTAGCGCACGCGCGCGCCTCGTGCCGAACTACGAAATCCGGTTTGGCCATCTGCCGTAGAGTGTCGCCCGCGTGGCCCTCCTGCCCGCCGCTCGTCTTGCCGGACTTGCCGCGCAGACTGCGGGGCGCGCGCGGCTTCTTCTTCAGCCCGTCGCTCGAAGGCGGCTTGGAGCCGTTCGTGCTGTCCAACCCCAACCGACGCAGCAACTCGGCCACCAACGCCTCGAGCTCCGCGATCCGGCGATCCTTCGAAGCCAGCAATTCAGCGATTTCCGCTGGATAGCCATCCCGCTTCTGATTCAGATTCGTCGCACGCTATCGCCGAGAATCCGCCGGCCCAACCACTTTTCAGCGAAACTGCGGCAATTCGGACTCACCCCGGCTTGGAGTTAGAAAAGTCGCAGAAAAAGGCGCCCAAGGTTTTGAAAACCCTCGATGCAGAACTGAAATCGGCGCCTGCGTTCCAACATCCCGACGCTACCGCGGCGCTTGGGCGTCGCCTTAGAGCATAGTCGGCATGGAGATCGGCATGCTCACGCGTTCCGGGTCCGGTTCGGACGCCTCGAGCCGCGCCGGCGCCTCGCGCTCAATCCTGGCGGTGCGCTTGCGCATCGTCACGAGTTCCTCGGCGGCGGTGGGATGGACGGCCATCGTCGCGTCGAGATCGGCTTTCCTCGCGCCCATCTTGATCGCGATCGCGAGAACCTGGATCATCTCGCCCGCTTCCGAGCCCATGATATGCGCGCCGAGGACCCGATCGCTCGCCGCATCGACGACGAGCTTCATGATCGTGCGTTCGCCGCCCCCGGTGAGAGTCGCTTTCATAGGTCGAAAATTCGTCTTGTAGATATCGACGATCGCGAAGCGTTCGACCGCCTGGCGCTCGGTCAGGCCCACCGCGCCGATTTCCGGCGTCGTGAAAACCGCGCTCGCGACGTTGTGATGATCGGCGGGCGCCGACGCGCCCGCGAACAGATGGTCGGCGAGCACGTGCCCTTCGCGAATCGCGACCGGCGTCAGATTGATCCGGTTCGTCACGTCGCCCACCGCGTGGATGGAAGGAACGTTCGTCGTGGAGTCCTGGTCGACGACGACCGCGCCGGCAGGGTCCAGGGCGACGCCCACGGCCTCGAGCCCCAGCCCCGACGTGTTGGGCCTTCGCCCGGTGGCGATCAGGACCTGGTCGACTTCGAGCGTTTCTCCGTCGGAGAGATCTACGCGCAAGGCTGGGCCGGATTTGCCGATCCGCATCGGCAGGCATCCAAACCGAAACTGGATGCCGGCGCGAGCCATCTCCTCGCGCAGGCCGTCGCGCATGTCTTCGTCGAATCCGCGCAAGATATTGCCGGCGCGCATGATCTCGGTGACCTCGGCCCCGAGCCGCCGGAACAGAGAGGCGAACTCGACCGCGATATAGCCGCCTCCCACCACGAGCAGCCGGCGCGGAAACGTAGCGAGGTCGAAAATCTCGTTCGAGGTGATGGCGTGGTCCAACCCTTCGACGAAAGGCAGGAACTCGGGCCGGGCGCCGGTCGCAACCAGGATGTGCCTCGAGGCGATCTCACGACCGTCGGCGAGGCGCACCTGATGAGCGCCGATTACTTCGGCCCGCTGTTCGATCGTTTCGACGCCCGAGTTTCCCAGATTCGCGCGATAAGCCTGAGAGAGGCGGGTGATCTCCTTCTCCTTGGCGGCGACGAGCTTCGGCCATTCGAAACGCGTCTCGCCCGCGCTCCATCCAAAACCCTCGGCGTCGCGAAAAGCGTCCGCGAAACGGCTGGCGTAGACGAGCAGTTTCTTCGGCACGCAGCCTCGGATGACGCAGGTTCCGCCAATCCGGGATTCCTCGGCGATCATTGCTCTCGCGCCATGGCCGGCCGCGATCCTGGCGGCGCGCACGCCCCCGGATCCCGCGCCGATGACGAACAGATCCACGTCGAAATTCATGACGCTTCCCGCTCCCGTTCGCTGGCCTGGTCCGGCCGCTCACGAAATTGTAGCCGCGCTCGCCGAGTCGTAGAGCGCTTCACTTCCCTGGTGTCAACCAAGCGGAGCCCACGCAGTCAGCGACCGCGTCTATAGCGCCGCGGCGCGCGACGTCAGAAGTCGACGCCCTTCTTCTTCATTTCCTCGCGCACGCGGACCAACAGATCGTTCGCGAGCTTCTGCCGCCAAACGCTTCCAGCGGACTGAAGCTCGTTGATGAACGCCGGTTCGGCCGCGACGTATTTCTTCCCGGTCGGACTCTCATAAAACGCGAGCACTTCCTTGAGTTCGGACTCGCTCAACTTCGTCGCCATCACGCGCGCGACGTCGGCGAGCACTGCCGGCTCGCCTTTGTTGAACTCCGGGACCAGCACGAGGAGGGCTTGATGCAGGGGGTCTTTCAGCTCCGGCCGCGTCGCGAGGACGTTTTTCTCGAATTCGCCGAAAAGCGCCGGCACGACGACGTCGAGCGATTGCTTCAGGCCGAGGTCCACGATCAGCTTATTCGCGGTCTCGATCGCTGCGGGCGAGGGTTCGGCCGCCCGAACGGGCGCGCTGAGCGCCATGAGGGCCGAAAGGCCGGCCAACAGAATTTTCGTCCTCGGACTCGCACGGAACGCCATTTCGCAACTCCCCAATTATCAAGCAGTTGGGCGCAAGACCTGGACGCCCCCGGGGCCGGCGACGACCGCGGCGCTCGCCAAGCCGAGGAAAAGTCCGTGCTCGACGATCCCGGGCGTCGCCGCGAGCGCAGCGGCGAGCGCAACCGGATTCGCGATCGCGCCGAACGCGCAATCGAGGATATAGTGGCCGCCGTCGGTGACGAATGCCTCGTTCGCCCTGCGACGCAAGGCGATCGAACCGGTCAATCCCAAGGCGGCGCAAGCCTGCGTCAGCCGCCGACGGGTCGACTCCAGTCCGAAAGGAACCACCTCGACGGGAAGCGGAAAGGCGCCGAGGCGATCGACCATCTTCGAGGAATCCGCGATCACCAGCATCTGTTTCGAGGACGCGGCGACGATCTTTTCGCGAAGCAGCGCCCCGCCGCCGCCCTTGATCAGCCGAAGGGCAGGGTCGAATTCGTCGGCGCCGTCCACTGTCAGATCGAGCTCCGGACAATCGTCGAGCGTGGTCAAACGGATGCCGAGCGCCTCGGCCTGGCGCCGCGTCGCTTCGGACGTCGGCACGCCGATCACGTCCAGACCTCCAGCGACGGCCGCGCCGAGCAGATCGACAAAGGCGTGCGCGGTCGTTCCGGTCCCGATGCCGAGCCTCATGCCCGGTCGGACCCAGTCCATCGCGCGTTCCGCGGCTTGATGTTTGTAGGTTTCGCCTTCGGACGACACGCCGAACTCCGCTTTCTCATCCGTCGAGGCGCCCGGGACTCTGTCCCAAACGGATGGCCCTGCGCGAATTGTGCGCTGGGGTAACGGGTTGCGCCTCGAAAGGCAAATCGCGCGAATACGGCCTGGTTGCCTATCGTCGCCGCAAAAACTGCCTAACCGCGCGCAGCCTCGACCACGTCCTCGAACGTCCTCAGCCCTGTGCGCGGCGCGTTCACCAGCACGGCCATATTGCCGGGGGCGTGCAGATTTTTCCACATTTTGGTGTGCGCGATCGGGATCTCGCTCCAGGCAAAAACCTCCGACATGCATGGGTCGATGCGCCGCTCGATTACGAATTTGTTGGCCGCGGAGGCCTGCTTCAGATTGGCGAAATGCGAGCCCTGGATGCGCTTCTGGCGCATCCATACGAAGCGGGCGTCGAAAGTCAGGTTGTAGCCGGTCGTGCCGGCGCAGAAGACGACCATCCCACCGCGCTTGACCACGAAGCACGAGACGGGAAACGTCTGCTCGCCCGGATGTTCGAAGACGGTGTCGATGTCCCGCTTGCCCGTGACGTCCCAGATCGCCTTTCCGAACTTCCGCGCCCCGGCCATGTAGGCGGCGTGTTCGGGCGAATTGACCTTGGGCAGCTGGCCCCAGCACGAAAAATCCTTGCGGTTGACGACGCCTTTCGCGCCGAGCGACATCACGTATTCGCGCTTGGATTCGTCGGAAATCACGCCGATCGCATTGGCGCCCGCCGCCGCGCAGAGTTGCACGCCGAACACGCCCAGGCCGCCGGACGCGCCCCAGACGAGCACGTTGTCGCCGGGCTTCAGCCGATGAGGTTCGTGGCCGAACAGCATGCGATAGGCGGTTGCGAGCGTCAGCGTATAGGACGCGCTCTCTTCCCAGCTGAGGTGCTTCGGGCGCGTCATCAATTGACGATCCTGGACCCTGCAGAACTGCGCGAAGGAACCGTCCGGCGTCTCGTAGCCCCAAATCCGCTGCGAGGACGAGAACATCGGATCGCCGCCGTTGCATTCCTCGTCGTCGCCGTCGTCCTGATTGCAATGGACCACGACTTCGTCGCCGACTTTCCAGCGCTTGACCTTCGAGCCGACAGCCCACACGACGCCCGAGGCGTCCGATCCGGCGATATGAAAGGCGGATTTGTGAACGTCCATGGGGGACAGGGGTTCGCCCAAGGCCGCCCAGACGCCGTTGTAATTGACGCCCGCCGCCATCACGAACACGAGCACGTCGTGGCTGTCGAGCGGCCAAGTCGGAACGACTTCCACCTGCATCGACTGTTCCGGCGGTCCGTGCCGATCCCTGCGGACAACCCAGGCGTACATCGATTCCGGGACATGTCCGAGCGGAGGAATTTCGCCGATCTCGTAGAGGTTCTTGTTCGGCGCGGACGCCGACCGTTGCGCGCTCGGCGCATCCCCGCCGACGGTCGTCGAAATTCTATTCATGGCGTTCCTCGTTCGCGCAATATTTTGATCGGGCCGGTCTGGGCTCTGTTGAAGGTTCGACGTCCAATGCTGCAACGCAGCATGAGCGGCGCGCACGACAAAATCAACCCAATTCCCCCGGCCCGCGGGAAGTATCGCATTCGACTTTCGTTCATCATCCCGAAAGAGTCGTGGCGCAGAATGTTCGCCGAGGCGGCGGCGCCGCGGTCGAGCTCGACGCGAGTGGCGCTTGGCCGAGATGCGATTTGGATGGAGCCTCGAAATGGCCGCGATGAAACCCTTGTTCGATGTGATATTCGGCTTGGAAGGCTTCGAAAAGACAGCCTTCTGGTTAGGCATGTTCATCGCCTTCCTGGGCGCTGGGTTCTTCGTCGATTACCTCATGCACAAACAAGGATTCGGCGTGTTTTGGAATGGGGTATACGTATTTATAGCCGCGTTTGCTGGCCTTTATTTCAAATACAACTATTTCCAGAGGTTACCCTACACCAGGTACGAACCGTTCATGACCGCCGGACTGTTTTTCTTGTCGATCGCTGTCTTCTTGACCATGATGAGCTTCTTGCGCAATCGTTTCTGGTGATTGGCGCCGTCTGCGCGGAAGAGGCGAAGCGGCGCGCTCTTTCCGCAGTGACTCGAGAAGCGCCGACGGAGTCGGGCGCTATTCGCGCCTGGCGTCATTGCGAGTTCCGCACCTCCTCCAGCCGGTCCCCTTGGATGAAACGGGCCTTCCGCTTTTCCGTATGCTCAGGCCTAGCGCAGCGAAGCAACCCAGGGGCCGCGTG
>JBAQGU010000414.1:0-3051 GCA_049287975.1 Roseiarcus sp. | reverse complement strand
GTCCTCGTCGGCCAAAAAGTCGCTTGTCTTGTCCATCCGGCGCCCCAAGTGATTCGGGGCGCCCAAGGAATCACATCTCCGCGTCAAGCCAAAATCGTCGTTAACCTGACTTCCGTGCCGTGTCGCCTTGATCGCTGTGCTTTGCTTGCGATGACTGAGAGCGCTATCGTCCGCGCTTTCACGGGGCAGAGGGGGAATGAGCTTGTCCGACATCATCGCGACGATCGTGGCCTGGATCGGAGCCGCCGCGATTTTCTGGCGGCGGCTGGGAGGGCTGCCTCGCGAGCAGGCCGTAGGCAATGCACCGACGATTCCGCCGGCCAAGCCGCAGGGCAACCTGCCGACGCTCAAGATGCCGACCGCCCGAGGGTGGGCTAAGGGGCAGACGCCGGTCGCGGCGCCTGGGCTCGCGGTCAACGCGTTCGCGACCGGCCTGAAGCATCCGCGCTGGATCCAGGTACTGCCGAATGGCGACGTTCTCGCCGCCGAGTCCCTGACCATGCCCGACCCGCCCACGACGATGTTCGACTTCGCGATGGTCGCGACGATGAAGCGCGCGGCCGCCGCGGGGGTCAGCCCCAACCGCATCACCCTGCTGCGCGACGCGGATCGCGATAGCGTGGCGGAAACCCGGGAGACGTTTCTGTCGGGGCTGAACCAGCCGTTTGGCATGGCGCTGCTGGGGGACACATTCTACGTCGGCAACACTGACGGCGTGGTCGCCTTCCCCTACCAGGCGGGCGCCACCCGGATTACTTCCCCGGGGCGGAAGCTGACTGCGTTCAAGCCCGGCGGCCACTGGACTCGCAGCCTGTTGCCGAGCCCGGACGGGAAGAAGCTCTTCATCGGGGTCGGCTCGCTCACCAATATCGGCGATCGCGGCCTGAAGGCCGAGGAGGGTCGCGCGGCCATCTGGGAGCTCGATCTGGCGAGCGGCCAAAGCCGCATCTTCGCCTCGGGTCTGCGTAATCCGGTCGGCCTCGCCTGGGAGCCGCAGACGTCCGTGATCTGGACCGTGGTCAACGAGCGCGACGGCCTCGGCGACGAAACGCCGCCGGACTATCTGACCTCGGTGCAGGACGGCGGCTTTTACGGATGGCCCTATTGCTACTGGGGACAGACCGTCGACGATCGGGTTGCGCAGGACGCCGCCGCCGTGGCGAAGGCGGTAAGGCCCGACTACGCGCTCGGCGGGCACACGGCGTCGCTGGGCCTCTGCTGGCTGGCCGCCGGGACGCTTCCCGGTTTTCCCGACGGCATGGTGATCGGGCAACACGGCTCCTGGAACCGCAGCACGCTGAGCGGCTACAGGGTCGTCTTCGTGCCGTTCGCGAATGGGCGCCCGGCCGGGCCGCCGCGGGATATTCTGTCCGGCTTCCTGGCGCCGGACGAACGGGAATCCTACGGACGGCCGGTAGGCGTGACGATCGGCCCGGATGGCTCGCTGCTGGTGGCGGACGATGTCGGAAATGTGATCTGGCGCGTGACGGGCGCCAAATAGCGCCGGACGAGCCGCGAAGGAGACTCCCTCGTGGTTTTCTCTACCGCGTTGAAGTCGTTGATTCCCTTGACTCCCCAGGCTGAATTGCTATCACTCGCGCATGGAAATTCGTCTCCCACCCGATCAGGAAGCCCACCTAGCTGAGCTTGACGATGAAACCCGCTTTGCTGAGGCCGTGAAACTCGGCATCGCCGCCGCCGACCGCGGCGACTTCGTCTCGGCGGAGAAGGTGTGGGAGGACGTCGAACGTATCTTGCAGTCTTGAAACGGTTCTTGCAGTCTTGATATGCAAGTTCGCTGGACAGTCGCGTCGTCAACATCGTCACGGGTACGGCGAGACCGCGGGCGCTGCGCTCGCCGAACATCCCGATGTCGACAAAGTCGCCTTCACCGGTTCGACCGAAGTCGGCAAGCTCATCGTCAAGGCGGCCGCGGGCACTCAGAAAACGTCAGTGTCATGCGCGCGAAAGCGGGCATCCAGACTAGGCAGCACGTGCCGGGGCGCTGGATTCCCGCTTACGCGGAAATGACACAACGTTAAAGAACCTCATTTTGAATGACGCGCCTCACTAGCTTGCTGGGGCCGAAGGCGTGAACCGCGTACTCGCATTCGCAAAAATGACAAACTGGTGGGAAAGCCCCAGCCATGCCTCCGAAAAACCTTCCCTTTTCCGGTCGGGCAGCTTATATCAACGGGGCCGTCGCAAGGCGGATACGGCGATAAATGGACATCGGAATACGTCTTTCGGACCCGGGGGCGGTACCCGGCGCCTCCACCCGAGCCCTTCATTTTCGGAGGGCTCCGGCGGGGGCGAAATAGGTTCGACGGGGGACTTAAAGGGTGATCTTTCGCTCGGCATGATACCACCGTCATCGGGTCAACCTTATAGTTGCTAATGACAACTATGCTCCGGTGGCCCTCGCTGCGTAATGCGGTGATGGTACTGGGAATCAAGTCCTAGGGGTTTGCACTTCTAGGCGGGGTCCGGAGGCGCCTGGCAACAGAAGCCTCCACTTTCTTTGGCCCCGAGCAATTGCAATCGCCAAGGGCGTCGGGTAGCTTTCCGGACAGGCTGTCAGGCGATTTCCCCCATGCCCACCGATTACATCCGTTACGATCTGCTCGTGCAAGACGCGCTGCGCTCCGTCGTGCGCAAAGTGCTCACCGACGCGGCCCGAACCGGGTTGCCGGGCGAGCATCATTTCAATATTTCTTTCAAGACCCAGGCGCCCGGCGTGGTCATTCCGGCAGCCATGCGTCAACGTTATCCCGACGAGATGGCGATCATACTGCAACACGAATTCTGGGATCTCTCCGTGACGGCGGACGGCTTCGAGGTCAGCCTCAATTTCTCGCGAAAACCGGAAAGACTCACCATCCCGTTCGATTCCATCACCGGCTTCAGCGACCCCTCGGTCCCGTTCGGATTCAAGCTCGAACCGCGTGTTCCGGCGGAAGCCGCGCCGACCCAGTCGCGGCGCGAGCCGGCGCCGCCGGCGCGGCGCGAGCCTCTCTTACCCCAGACGAGGCGTGAGCCGCTGCCGCAGAT
>JBAQGU010000413.1:0-1669 GCA_049287975.1 Roseiarcus sp. | reverse complement strand
AGAGTCCTAACTAAAGATAGCCCGGAAAACCGCAGCTTTTTCGGCGAAGGCGTCAAGGTTGTCGTGGAAGTGGTGGTAGATCCTCAGCGACAGATCGACCATTTCGACGACCTTGGAGACGACCTTCTTGCGGCGGCGGAACAACGATGCGCCACGTCGGCAGAGCGACGGTTGGGTGTGTGAGAACGACCATGCAGCGGGCTCCCTGCGGTTCTCTGGCGAGGCCTTAAGGGGAGGATCGACCCAGCCGCGCCGGCGCGGTTGTCAGTCGAAGCCGGTCACTTTATGGGACATGTCGCGCGAATCATCGGAATTCGACGTTCCCTCCGGCTCCTCAATCCGAATATCTCGGGCCGCGTCGCGCTTCGGCGAGGGCGCGGCTGAAATGGGTCGCGAATTCGGCTTTCTGGTCGGGGCCGAGGAATTTCGCGATGTCCCAGCGGCGGCCGCGGTTGTGCAGCGAAAGCCGCTGGACGCCGAACTCCTGATGTTCGACGCGCTCCAACCGCACCCAGGCCGGCGCGAACCGCCATTCCCGCTTCAGGCCGGCCGGGCTCACTCGCCTGAACCGCAGTTCGAAATAGCTGAGCCAGAAATCCTCGTAGGCCTTGGCGGCGCGGAAATTGGCGCGGAACGCGAAATAGAGAAGAGCGACGTCGAGCCCGAGAAAACCGACGATCGGCCATGCCCCCATGAGATAGAACGGCAGGCTGAACAGCGCGCTGGCGACGAAGGTGGCGGCCATCAGCACGCGAAATCCCTTGGCGTTCAGCGAGCGATGCGGCGTCAGCCGCGCGTTGAAGATCGGTGTTTCCAGATCGCTCGGCGTCTCGTCCATGCCCCGCCTCACTGCTTCGCTCTTGGCTACTCCAAATCTGGCAAATATAAGTCGTCCATGGCGCAAGGCAAATCCCCGAGTTCGGTGAAGCCCCCCCGCGGCTCCGCCAAGGCCCTCGCTGCGGCCCGGGCGCGCGCGGAGGCGGTGTTCGAGCGTCTCGCCGCTGCCCTGCCGGAGCCGAAGACCGAACTCGAATACACGAACCCGTTCACCCTGCTCGTCGCGGTCGTGCTGTCCGCGCAGGCGACCGACGCAGGCGTCAACAAGGCGACGCGCGGGCTGTTCGCGACCGCCGACACGCCGGCGAAGATCGCGGCGCTCGGCGAGGCGGGGCTCACTGAGAAGATCAAGACGATCGGGCTCTATAATGCGAAGGCCAAGAACGTCATCGCGCTTTCGGAGGCGCTGGTCCGCGAACACGGCGGCGAAGTCCCCGACGATCGTGACGCGCTGGAAGCCCTGCCAGGCGTTGGGCGCAAGACCGCGAACGTCGTGCTCAACGTCGCGTTCGGCGCGCCGACCCTCGCTGTCGACACCCATGTCTTCCGGGTCTCCAATCGCATCCCGCTCGCGCCGGGCAAGACGCCGCGCGAGGTCGAGGACGGGCTGATGAAGGTCATCCCCGAGCGATTCATGTCCCACGCGCACCACTGGCTGATCCTGCACGGGCGTTACACCTGCATGGCGCGCGCGCCGGCGTGCGGGAGGTGCGTCGTCCGGGATTTGTGCACATGGGAGGGGAAAACGGGAGCCGACCCGCCGCCGCCCGCGCGGGTTCGAGCGAAGCGGAGCGAGCCGGCTAAGAAGGAGGCCCGAAGGGCTGGTTGAGGG
>JBAQGU010000412.1:0-10402 GCA_049287975.1 Roseiarcus sp. | reverse complement strand
GCGGGCGCCGCTTCAGGCGCCTCGGCAGGCGATATCGCGTCGGGCGGCGGTCCAGTCACCGTCGGCGTCGGCGTCGGCGCGGGCGTCGGCTGCACGAGCGCACCTTCCCGCAATCGATCTTGCCCTTCCGTCACCACGTTTTCGCCGGGCGAGAGACCTCGAGTGACGACCGACAGTTGCTCCCCCTCTTGGGAGACCTTGATGTCCCGCATCTTCACCTTGTCGTCCTTTCCAACGACGTAGGCGTAGAGCCCGTTTGGCCCACGCTGCACCGCGTCCACCGGCACGACGGTGACGTCATGGAGCGTATCGAGCAGTAGCCGCGTCGAGACGGAAAGCCCCGGCCATAGGACGTTGTCGACATTCGCGAAGGTCGCCTTCATGCGGATGTCGCCGCTCGCCTGATCGACCGAGTTGTTGACGAGAGCGAGATGGCCATGGGAGAGTATGGTCAGCCCGTCCGAACTCAGCGCGTCGACCGGCACGACGCCCGCGGCGAGCGCCTTGTTGATGGCGGGTACGTCCTCCTCGGGCGCCGTGAATACCACCGAAATCGGCTGCAGCTTGACGATCGTTACGATTCCGGTGCTCGCGCTCGCATGGACGATGTTTCCCGGATCGATCAATCGGAAGCTGGTCTTGCCGGTGAGCGGAGAGCGTATCGTCGTATAGCTCAACTGCGTCTGCGCGTTGTCGATCGCGCCCTGATCGCCTTTGACCTGCGCGGTGAGCTGATCGACCGTCGCCTGTTGCGTGTCGAGCTGCTGGCGCGACGAGAAATCCTTCTCATTGAGCGTTGTGTAACGTTGCAGATTGAGCTGCGCGTTTTTCAGCGTCGCCTCGTCTGCGGCCTTTTTCGCGAGCGCCTGGTCGAGGGCCGCCTGGTAGGGCCGCGGATCGATCTGGGCGAGAATATCGCCCTGCTTCACTATCTGGCCCTGTCTGAAATCGATCTTCGTGATCTCGCCGTCTACGCGGCTGCCGACAGTCACCGTGTCGTACGGCTCGACGACGCCCAGTCCGTTGAGATAGACGGGGAAGTCGGCCTTTCGAACGGCTGCGACAGTCGCCGGGATCGGCGCCGGCGGCGCGTTCTGGGCCTTGGCCGTATTCGCGGCGGCGCCCTCATAGGCGCGCCAGCCCAGATAGCCGCAAACCGCAACCACGGCCAAGATCGCCGCGATCAACCAGCGGCCCCGGGACGGCGACCGTTCTGACATGACCGGCACTCGCTCCTCAAAACTCTAGTGGACGTACGACCTTTGTCGATTTTGCGGCGGCTGCGGTTTTCGCACACCGCCGCCGTTAAAGGCTTAGCCGACCTGGCGCCGACCAACGAGCGTCGGAAAGTACCTAACCTGCGCCGTGCCGAGCGACCGCCGTCGAATAGCCGATCCGATCGGAACGGAAAGGGGCCACGAGCGTTCGGTCTTGCAAGCGAGAGTGCCGATGCAGAAGCGCAGCCCCGGTTTTTATGGTCCGATCAACAATTCGCGATTCGGCTTCGGCCCGCTAGGGAATAGGTCGACGATATGACGCACGCGGCGCCGGCGCCTCTGATCGGGCGCGAGTTCGATTCATTTCTCTTCGCCTCGATCGGGGACGACCGGCACGGACAGCCGCTGAGCGTCCTTTCGGCGCTCGCGCGGTCGGACGTCGATCCCTGGGAAGAAGCTGGCGCCCTCGCGCGTATGTCGAGAAAAAAGGCGAAGGCGCGACTGACCGCGATGATTGTGGCCTTGCAGGGCGAACCCATCGCGGCTCTTCCGCTCGATGTGATCGCCAGCGACTTGGTCGCGCTCTTGCCGTGCGCGAACGATTTCGTACTTCGCTCGCAGAGCGACGTCCGCAGATCCGAAAATGTGCAGGCTTGGTTGGGATTGAGCGTTCTGATCGTCTTGACCGCAATGGCTCTCATCATCTCCGCCCCCCAGTCGCAGGGGCCGGGTCCGAGCGCGAATTCATTCGCGTCGACGGCGAACATCTCGATGAGACCCGTTCCGCCGGTCGCCCACAATTAGCCGCGAGCGACGCGAACATTTACGTATGCCGAGGCGAGCGCGCCATCCCCGGCGAGCGCCTTGCATTCGCCGCGGTTCGCAATCATGGATCGCTGAAGGATCCCGACGACTATCGCCAATGAATGCGGCCTCGCCTGCAATGGGGAGAATCAACATGCAGGAGCGTCCTTTGAAGCCGGCAGAACAGCCGAACCGCCCCGCATCTCCGCGGCTGTTCTACTTTCGGCACGGTGAGACGCAATGGTCGCTGTCGGGCCAGCACACCGGGGTCACCGACATTCCGCTGACGCCGCATGGAGAGGCGCAGGCGCGCGCGCTGCGACCGTGGGTCGAAGCGATATCGTTCTCGCATGTCCTGACGAGCCCTCGACTTCGCGCCCGCGCGACCTGCGAACACGCGGGCCTCGGCCCTCGATCGGAAATCGAACCCGACCTCGCCGAGTGGAACTATGGCGACTACGAGGGACGTCGCTCGGCGGATATCGACGAGGAACGCCCGGGTTGGAACATCTTTCGGGACGGTTGCCCAAACGGAGAATCGCCGTCGGAAATCGGAGAACGCGCCGACCGCCTGATCGGTCGTCTCCAGACGATGGACGGCGACGTCGCATTATTCTCGCATGGCCACTTCGGCGCCGTGTTCGGCGCGAGATGGATCAGACTCGAGGTGATCCAGGCCCAGCACTTCTCGATCGCCCCCGCGTCGATGGGTGTGCTGGGCCTGGATTCCAACCACCTTTATACCCCGATCATCGTCCTTTGGAACGCCGCCGCCGCGCCGGGCGCGTCCGCGATCCCCCTCGCGGGCCCCTCGACGCCGGCTGCTGCGCGACCGGGGAATCTTTGAGCTCGCCAGCCCTCAGTTCACCACCTCCACGATCTTTCGGGTCATCGGATTGACCAGGACCGTTATGTCGTTGATGACCGCGTAACGATACCCACTCATGCCGAATTTCGGGGGCAAGTCGTAGTAGCGGATTCCCTCTTCCGGCAGTTGGTTGCCCACCGCCACCGACGCGCGGTAGGCATCGGAGGGAAGATGCTGATTCGCGATGTAGTTACGAAAAGCGGGGTGTTGATCGATTCCGAGCAAGCCGCCGATGCCGCCGGCCACCCCGCCGATGATGCCTCCGACCACGGCGCCCAACGGTCCGGCCACGGATCCATTTTTCGCGCCATCGGTGATGCCGCTGACGACGTCTTCCGCGCGAGCGCCGACCGGGGCCAAAAGGAAAAGCGCGACGGCGGCGAATTTGGGCAGATCGGTTTTCATGAATGCACGCCCCTTCCGGCAGGAAATATTGCTACCGTATGACCGTAACTAGACCAGCCATCCAGCGAAGAACGTCTTCACATCGAACCACAGCACAATAAGCTGGGTCAACGGCCTCTATAGCCATGGTCGGTAAGGCGCGCAACCGTATCGCCGCGGTCTCGCCATGGAATTGGCTGAATCTCGCCGAAGGCGACCGTCGGTCGCCCTCGATTCCTTTCGCGACGCTCCTCCAACTCGAAGTTTTTTTCACTTCGGTCTAACCGCCGTCCCCGGCATGTGAGAGATGCGCGGCCTCGGTCCGGGTTTCCTTGATCGCGTCTAGCACCGTCTGCGGGTCGGCGGGTTGGGCCATGACGTCGGCTTGCCGATCGACGCGATCGTGAATCTGCGGACTATCTCGACGAAGCTCCTCGAGCAGCGCGATCGCTTTGGCGACCTTTTGCTCGGTCAGGATCGTCAGCTCGAGTGTCAGCAGTTCGCGATGCCGGGCCAGCTTATCGTCGCGCCGCTGCGTCGTGACGATCACGACGACCAAATAGAGAGAGGCCAGCGAAGCGAACCCGGCCAGCCAGGCGAACGGCGGTGGGTCGAGCGGCCGATAGCCCCAGGCGGGCGCGAGGCTGTTCAGGCCGATCCAGGCGGCCACGAACACCGTCAGCGCGATGAGGAAGCCGGGATGACCCAATAGGGTGGTCGCGCGCTCCACCGCGCGCTGGTGTGGTGTGGCGCTCGCACGGTGCTCGGCGTGGACCCGCGCGATCGCCTTGATCGTCTCTTCGATATGTATCGGAGGGATCGACGCAATGTCTTCCGGTTCGGGCAATGACAACTATCTCCCGTAAGATGCGCCGAATTTCTGCGTCTTCGTCTGAGAACCTAAGAGCGAGGTTCGCCGAGCGGCAGCATCGGAATGTACCCAGGGCGACGCGCTATATTCCGAGCGCCGGTTGGTTTAGGTAATTTCCGAGGCACTGCCAACGCGAGCGACCGATTGGCCGGCGCCCGCGCTTGAATTCTGCAACGCTCGATCATAGCCTTCAAACCCATCATGAAAGGCTCCAACCGATGTTGCAGGCGATCTCCGCACTAAAAGGCTTCGCGATCGAGGCGAGCGACGGCAGAATGGGAACCGCCGCCGACTTCATGTTCGACGATGCCTCGTGGAGAGTGCGTTGGCTTGTCGTCGACTGCGGAAGCTGGCTGAAGGGGCGCAAGGTGCTCATCTCTCCCTCGGCCGTCTCGTACGCCGACCTCGGGGATGAAGAATGCGAGGTGGAACTGACCAAGGCGCAAGTCGAGGGCAGCCCCGAATTGCTCGAGCATCAACCCGTCTCGCGGCAGATGCAAAGTCGTCTGTGCGGCTACTATGGCTGGGATCCGCTCTGGGACGAGGCGCCCAATCTCGGCGGCGCTCCTGGCGAGATGGCTTCCCCGTTGAGGGCGCCGCCCGCGCTCGCTGGACAAACAATGGAGGGGCCGCGAGACGAAGCCGCCGTTTCCGAGGAAGCCGACGACCATCTTCATAGCGTCTTCGAAGTGATTGGATGCCATGTCGATGCGATCGATGGCGAAATCGGCCATGTCGAGAACTTCCTGTTCGACAACGAGGACTGGCGCCTCCGTTACTTGATCGTCGATACGAGCAACTGGTGGTTCGGAAAGCGCGTGCTGATTTCTCCGCACGCGGTGAAGGCGATCGTCCGGTCCGACGGCAAGGTTCACCTCGACGTTTCGCGGGAACAGGTCCAGTCGAGCCCGCCCTGGGATCCGCTCGCTGCCTTCGATCAAGCCTATGCGACGCGGCTTCATAGCCATTACGGCTGGCCGGGGCCGGAGGCCTAGCCCAGTCGCTCGGTCCGCAAGATCGTCGCGGACCCGTCACGCCACCAATTTCGTCCCGGCCAATTCGTCGGCTCCGATCACGAATTCTTCGATCGGTCGGGGCGGGCTGAACAGATAACCTTGCGCGCGTTCGCAGTCGGCGGCGAGGATGAGATCAAGTTGCGCTCGAGTCTCGATGCCCTCGGCGACAGTTCGCACTCCCAGGCGTCTGGCGATCGCCGCGATCAGCGCGACGATGTCCTGGGTTCGTGAATTCGTTTCCATCGCGGCGACGAAAGATTGATCGATCTTGATGGAATCGAGCGGGAACGCCTGGAGATAGCTCAACGAGGAGTACCCGGTTCCGAAATCGTCGAGGGCGATGCGAACGCCGATCTCGCGTATCGCCGCCAGAACCTCGCGACCGCTGGCGACATTCTCCATCAGCGTCGATTCGGTTACCTCGAGCGTCAGCCGATTTGGCGACAATCCCGAATCGGCGAGCGCCCGGCGGACGAGCGCGACGATGTCTTCTCGGCCGAACTGCGCGGCGGAAAGATTGACCGAGACGCCGATCGTTTCAGGCCATCGCGTCGCCTCCGCGCAGGCCGTCCGCAAGACGAATTCGCCGATCGCCTGGATATGGCCCGTCTCTTCAGCCAGCTTGATGAAATGACCCGGCGCGATCATGCCTCGCGTCGGATGGCGCCAACGGACCAAGGCCTCGACATCGACAACTCGACGGGTTCGGGCGTCGACGATCGGTTGGTAGTGCACCACGAACTGACCGAACGCGACCGCCTCGGCAAGGTCGGCCTTCATCGCACGCTGGGCGCGAATATCGCCCTCCATGCAGGGCTCGAAGAAACAGATGCGATCCTTACCTTCGGTCTTGGCGCGATAGAGCGCCAAATCCGCGTTCTTCATCAAGGTCTCGACATCGGGTCCGTGCCGCGGCGCGCGCGCGACGCCGATGCTCGGGCTGACCGACGCGAGAAAGCCGTCGATCTCGAACGGCGCGCGAATGCCCGCGAGTATGCGCTGAGCCAAACGAGCCGACGTCTCGCTATCTTCCTCCGTTCCCCCGTGCAGAATAGCGAATTCGTCGCCGCCGATACGGGCGACGAGATCGCACTCGCCGACGGCCGCGCGCAGTCGCGCCGTCACCGCCCTCAGCAGCGCGTCGCCAAAGGGATGACCGCGGGTGTCGTTGACGGCTTTGAATTCATCGAGATCGAGCAGCAATATATCCAAGCTTCTTCCGTAGGTCCCCTCGCCGGGCAGCAAGCGCTCCATCTCTCGCAGCAACAGCACGCGATTGGCCGCCCCGGTCAGCTGGTCGTGCAGCGCCAGCTGCTCGATCTTGTCCTCGGCGTTTTGACGCGCGGTCACATCCTCATGCACGGTCAGCCAGCCGCCGTCGCTCATCGGCCTGGAAAAGATGAAAATGATCCGGCCGTTCACCAGCCGATCCAGTATATACTCGGGATTGGAGGCCGGGATCGTCGACAAGCGGGCTTTGATGTAAGCTTCTGGACTTTCGACGAACATGCCTTTCGCCACGCGTTTGGCCAATATTTCTTCCAGAGGGGCGCCCGGCTTCACGTCCCCCCGCGAGAGATCGTAAATTTCGCCATACCGGTTGTTGGCGATGAGGAGCCTTTGGTCGCGGCCGAACCAGGCTACCCCTTGCGGAATGTTGCTGAGCAACAGCTCGAAGCGCGCGTTCAACGCCTCCATGTCCCGGCTCTTTTCCAACAGCAGGGCCTCCGAGTGGCGCAGACGATAAATATGGTTGAAAGTCGCCTTCAGCAGGAAGACGGCGCACAAGAACGCCAGGAACGCGCCGAAGCCGATCTGCAAGGCCCGCATGCGCCAGGGCGCGAGGATCGAGTCGTCGGTTTCCGAGACGGCGACGACCAGGGGATAGTCGTCGACTGGATGAACGACGATGAGACGCGGCTTGCGATCGAGGCCTGGAGACTGAAAAACCCCACCGCCCGGGGCGATGCGGCCATTCCAGGACGCATCCGCCGTCACTCGGTCGGGCGCTCCATACGGTAATTCGGGAAAACGAAAGAGTATCGCGCCATCGCGGCGGGCGAGCAATATGGCTCTGTCCTTCAATGCCGAAATCGCCGAATAGATCGAATAGTAATATTTCAGTGTCATCCCGACGTGGACTATCCCGAGGAATTTTCCTCCCGGGCCCTTAACGCTCCTGCTGAAATAGATAGAGGTATCGTTCAAAAGTCGATTTTTTACGGGGAGGCTTATATACGTGTCGTGGCTATCGTTTTCACTCAGGTATATGAAATCGTCTTCGTGGGATACATTGACGTTTGGCGCTGGCCAATCTTGGGATCCGTTTATGACATCGCCGTTGTTATCAATGACGGCGACGACGGCGATGTTGGCCACAGAGGCAATTTCCCCTTTGAGTTGTCGGGCGACGGCCTCCGTACCGAACAAGCGGCGAAAATCGAGGGAGTTTTGGGGAGGGGCTGCCTCGACCATCGCTCTGACATCGTCCAAGATCTTATCGATGGCCCGGTTCGACGCTGAAATTTCGCGTCCGACAACGATCGCGAGGTCGGTCTGTTCTCGCCCCGCCGCGTCGACTGCGTCCGCGCGTAGGCCGAAAATCGTCAGCGCAATGGCGACGGCGGCGAACAGCCCGAGGCCGATCGACAGCCAGACCGGACGGGGAAATGCCCCTGCCGTCATCGATTTCGTCACGATCAGACCCCGCGGCCGCGCCTTCGCCCTACGGATACGCGAAGCAATCGCAGGTTGTGCCAAAACAATTAGGACTTGGTTTCCGAAGACTGGGAAAGCCACGGCGAGCGCAATCGGCGCGCCTAGTTGGGCGCGTCGTTCAAAATGAGTCCTTCAACGTTGTGTCATTCCCGCGAAAGCGGGAATCCAGAGCCCCGGCACGCGCGGCCAAGTCTGGATGCCCGCATTCGCGGGCATGACACTGACGTTTCTGAGTCATCTCCCCATTTTGAATGACTCACGCGCCTAGGCGCCCGCGCTCTGCGATTCCTGCCGGAACGGATGGGCGGTGTAGACGCCGAGGATGCGCACCTCGCGGGAAAAGAACTCCAATTCCTCCAGCGCGCGTTTGAGCGGCGGATCGTCGGGATGGGCGTCGACGTCCGCCAAGAATTGCGTTGCGGAGAATTCGCCCTCGACCATGTAGCTCTCGAGCTTCGTCATGTTGACGCCGTTGGTCGCGAAGCCGCCGAGCGCCTTGTAGAGCGATGCCGGGACGTTGCGGACGCGGAACACGAACGTCGTCACCACCGTCCCCGAAACTGCCGGCGCCCATTGCGGCGACTTCGCGAGCACGACGAAGCGCGTCGTGTTGTGCGCCTCGTCCTCGACGTCCTCGGCCAGGGTTTGCAGTCCATAAATCTCGCCCGCCAGCCGCGTCGCGAGCGAGGCGCGCGTGGGATCGCCCGCTTCCGCCACATCGCGCGCCGAGCCCGCCGTATCGCCGGCCACGACCGGCTTGAGCCCGTATCTGCGAATGATCTTGCGGCATTGGCCGAGCGCGTGCACATGGCTGTGGACGCTTCGCAATCCTTCCAGTCTCGCGCCGGGAAGGCCGAGCAATTGAAAATGGATGGGAAGGAAGGTTTCGCCGATGATATGCAGCCCCGACGACGGCAGCAGGTTGTGAATGTCGGCGACCCGCCCGGCGATCGAGTTCTCGATCGGAATCATGCCCAGATCCGCTGAGCCGTCCTGCAACGCGGCGAAGGCGTCCTCGAACGTCGCGCAGGGCAGGAGCGCGTGGTCGGGAAAATTCTCGGCGCAAGCGATGTGCGAATTGGCGCCTGGCTCTCCCTGATAGGCGATCGTCTTGGACACGGTCATGATTTCCCCTGGGGCGCGAGCCGTTCGCGCGCGCGTCGTAGATCGTCCGGCGTATCGACGCCGAGCGGAGCGACATCGACCAGCGCGACGTCGATTCGCATTCCCGCCTCGAGCGCGCGGAGCTGCTCGAGGCGTTCGCGCAGTTCCAGCGGCGAGGGCGGCAGAGCGACGAATCGCGCGAGCGCGGCGCGGCGGTAGGCGTAGAGGCCGATATGGTGCAGCAGCGGCCCCTCGCCCCAGGGCGCGCGCGCCCGCGTGAAGTAGAGTGCGCGCGAACGCGTCGCGTCGATCCGCGCGGCTACGGCCTTGACGACGTTCGGATCGTCGGATTCTTCCTGGCGCCTTATCGGGGTCGCGAGCGTCGAGATGTCGACCCCAGGCTCGACGACCACGGCCAACGCTGCGCGCACGGCCGCGGCGTCGATGGTCGGCAGGTCGCCCTGGATGTTGACGACGATGTCTTGGCGCCCTTCAGGGTCGAATATTCCCAAGGCCTCGAAAATTCGGTCGGAACCGGACGCGTGGTCGGTCCGCGTCATGACGACCCGGCCGCCGACCGCTTTTATCGCCTCGACGACCGCCAGATCGTCCGCGGCCACCAGCACAGGCCCCACATCCGCCTCGACCGCCCGGCGCCAGACGTGCACGATCATCGGCTCGCCATGAATGTCGGCCAGCGGTTTGCGCGGCAGGCGGCTCGAGGCGAGGCGCGCCGGAATGAGGATGATCGGATGGGACAATAGGGACTCGTCGCCACGAAATGCCGCCAAAATAGGCGAGCGAGGCGCGCTTATACGTGTTGCCAAGTCGCGCGCAAAGCGGCTAATCAGGCGCGCCGGGGGGCGCGTCGAGCGACTGCCGGCTCGATCCGAACCGAGGCTGGCGGCGTATGGAAACCACGGATGGCAACAAGCTCGCGCTGGCGGTGCTGGGCACGCTGCTCGGCACGATGGCTTTGGGCTTGTTTTCCAGCGCGATCTATGCGCCGAGCAGAGCAGTGAAACCCGGCTACGCCCTGCCCGCCGGGACAGAGGCGACCACGGCTGCGCCGAAAGCGGCGCCCGAGACGCCCTTCCCCGTGGAACTCGCCAAGGCCGAGGTCGCCAAGGGCCAGGCGGACACCAAGATCTGCCAGACCTGCCATTCCTTCGAGAAGGGCGGCCCGATCAGGGTCGGTCCCCCGCTCTGGGGCGTCGTCGGACGCCATAAAGGCTCGTTCCCCGGGTACAGCTATTCGGAAGGAATGAAGTCGAAGGGCGGCGATTGGACCTACGACGACCTCAACGTGTTCCTGACCAAGCCGTCGGCCTATGTCGAGGGCACGAAGATGACCTTTGGGGGCGAAGCGGAAGAGAGCAAGCGCGCGGACATCGTCGACTACCTCCACACGCTGTCCGAC
>JBAQGU010000411.1:0-5008 GCA_049287975.1 Roseiarcus sp. | reverse complement strand
GCGCCGCTCGCGATGCCGGTGCAGTCGTTGCGCCAGTTCTCGCGCTCCGAGCGGCGCGCCTGGGAGGATGCGACTCGCGCGCGGACGCCGTCGCTGGAGCGGTTGTTCGTGTTCGGCGGCGCGCTTGCGCTGACGGTCTATGGCGAGCGGGAAATGTATGGCGTCGTCGAGGTCGGAGTGATCACGCCATTGGAATGGGCGCTGGTCACGCTGTTCGTGCTGACGTTCTCCTGGATCTGCCTCGCCTTCACGCAGTGCGTGCTGGGCTTCGCCTGGCTCGTCTTTCGCGCGCCTCGTCCGAACCCTCTGCCGCGCACGCTCAATGTCAAGACCGCGATCGTCATGCCGATCTACAACGAGGCCCCTGCGCGGGTGTTCGCGGCGATGCAGGCGATTTACGAGGACATCGAGGCGACGGGCCTGGGCGATTCCTTCGACTATTTCTTTCTCGCCGACACCACCAATCCCGACATCTGGATCGCCGAGGAGCGGGCGCTGCTGGCGATGCGCGAGCGATTTCCCACGGCGCGTCTATTCTATCGCCGACGACGAAAGAACGTGAGCCGCAAGGCGGGCAATATCGCCGACTTCGTCACGCGCTGGGGCGCCGCCTACCCCCAGGTAGTCATCCTGGACGCCGACAGCTTGATGACCGCGGATGCGATCGTCCGGCTCGCGGCGACGATGGAAGCCGATCCGGACGCCGGAATCGTCCAGAGCCTGCCGCTGATCGTCAATCGCAACACCTTGTTCGCGCGCGTACAGCAATTCGCAGCGCGCATCGCCGGCCCAGTCATCGCCGCCGGCCTGACGCTCTGGATGGGGCGCGACGGCAATTATTGGGGCCACAACGCGATCATTCGCACGCGCGCGTTCGCCGATCATTGCGGGATGCCCGATCTGCCGGGGCGGCCGCCTTTTGGCGGTCATATCTTGAGCCATGATTTCGTGGAGGCGGCGCTGATGCGCCGGGCTGGTTGGGCGGTCTACATGCTCCCGACGCTCGGCGGCAGCTTCGAGGAAAGCCCCCCCTCGCTGATCGACCTCGCCGCGCGCGACAGACGATGGGCCCAGGGTAACCTCCAGCATATTCGCATCCTTCCGAGCCAGGGCTTCGTCCTCGCGTCGCGTCAGCATTTTCTGACGGGGATCATGGGCTACCTCGCCTCGCCGCTCTGGATGGCGCAGCTCATCGTCGGCATCGTGCTCGTGCTGCAATCGAAATATATCCGGCCGGAATACTTCACCGCCGACTTCTCGCTGTTTCCCGCCTGGCCGCGCTTCGACTATGAACGGGCGCTGCGGCTGTTCGAATTGACCATCGTCATTTTGCTGGCCCCGAAGATCCTGGGAATGATCGCCGCGCTGATCGACCCCCAAACGCGTCGGGGCTGCGGAGGCGCCGTGCGTCTCGTACTTTCCACCCTGATCGAAATCCTGATTTCCGCGGCGACCGCGCCCATCATGATGCTGATCCAGTCCGGCTCGGTCGCCCAGATCCTGTCCGGGCGCGACACCGGCTGGGATCCGCAGCGCCGCGACGACGGCTCGATTCCCTTCAGCAGCATCGTGCGTCGCCACCGCGCGCATACGGTTCTCGGGTTCATAACGCTGGGGGCCGCGGCCTTGCTGTCTCCCTCCCTCGTCATCTGGATGTCGCCGACCATCGCCGGCCTGATCCTGTCGATCCCGTTGTCATGGGCGAGCGGGCAATTGTGGATCGGCGCCGCCTTGCGCAGGGTCGGTCTGCTGACGACGCCCGAGGAAACCCGCACGCCTCACATCATCGCGCGCGCCAACGCGCTCGCGGCGGAACTCGGACGAACCGGCCACGACGAAGAGGACGGGCTGCGCGCGATCGTCGCGGACCCGAATTTCCGCCACGCGCATGAGGCCTTCCTGCCGGAGGCTGGGCGGCGGCGGCGCGGCGAAATCGATGTCGAGGAGGCGGTCGCCACCGCCAAGCTCAACGACGCCCGTTCGCTCGAAGAGGCCGTCACGTGGCTGAAACCACGGGAACGGCTGGCCGTTCTCAGCGATCGGGCGCTGATTTCGATGCTCGTTCGGCTGTCGGGCGCCCCGGACGCGTCGGCCTCGGCCGACAACGCCCGGGACGCGGCCCAACGAGGCTGACGCCGCGGTCAGACCCGTCGAGAGTGGCTATCGAACAGGGGAAATAGCAGCAACCCCGCGAGAAAGCCGCCGACATGGGCGACCCACGCGACTGGCCCCTCGGAAGCGCCCAGGGTCTGCGCGCCGGCGCCGAACACGAAATTGGTCGCCATCCAGATTGCGATGAAGATCAGCGCGCGTCGGTCGGTCAGCACCTGCGCCAGGCTCGCGGCCGGGGCATACCCCCAAGAACCCGACGAAGCGGCGCCATATCCGCGCCGGGCGCCCAGCGGCGCGCCCGGCTGAAAGACGAACCGAGCGGCCGCTGCCATCAGCCCGGAATCGGCCGCCGAGGCCCCGATCAGCGGGGTGAAGTCCATCGGCGTGAGGGCCCAGTGCGCGAGCGCTCCGGCGACGGCGGTCGTGCCGAAGAAGAGCAGGAACCGCAGCGCGCCGAACCTGCGCGCGATCGGCGGGCCGAAGGCGACCAGCCAGATGCAATTCACGCCCACATGGGCCCAGGAGACATGCAGCAACGCGTAGGTGGCGAGCGTCCAGACCTTGGCTCCGCCGTTCAGGACGTTGAAGTGCCGGATCAGCATCGCCTGCTCGAGCGCTGCTCGGCTGTCGTTGATTCGCGCCAAGACCTCGCCCAGCCTGCTCGGCCAGAGCGTGATCGTGAGTCGGCCGGGAATGAATGCCCAGTCCCGGTATGCAGCGTCCTGCGCCGCCGCGCCGAAATAGGTCAGTCCCCCGTGTATCGCCAACAGCAGGCCGACGAGAACGACCACGACCGCCGGTATAGAGAAAATAGGCTCGTGCGCGCGAGAGGCGCCGGCCGGTCCGAAATCGGTCATCGGGGGGCCCTTGACTGTGAGCGCCGCCGCACGAAAAACGCGGACTGGCTTTATCCGCGCGTCCTCGCGAGGCGTCGCGTTCCAGACGCGCAAAGGGAGAGCCTGGAGCAAGGCTCTCCCTCGAACGCTCTGACGCTACCTCGGCGCGTCCCGCCGGCGACGCTTCCGGCTATCGCGCCCTTCGGGGGAGCAGCCCGCCCGGCGCCTCGCCTCTGCTTCGGAGACAAACCGCCGGGATGGGAGCACATCCGGCGCTTTGCTTTTCCGTTTCGGTGACGTCATCATGCCGCAAATGGCCGGCCGGCGCAATCCGATCGTTGGCTTATTCTTAATTTCGGGACCTCGCTTTCGCGCGGTGGCACGCCAACTGCTCCCTGCCTTCGCGCGCGCCACCGCGGAGCGGCGGGCGCGTCATTATGGTACAGGCGTCGGCGAGACGCCCTGGGGGCGCGCTTGAAGCTGGCCGCAAGTCAACAATTGTTTTCCTACTGGACGCGATTGCGGGGCGCGCGGGGCGCGCCCGAGCGCAACGATATCGATCCGGCCGCGATACGCGGGGTCTTGGCGGATACGTTCATTCTGGAATTCAATCCGCCCGTGGGCTTTCCCTTGCGAATATCCGGGAGCCGCACCAACGCGCTCTTTCTGCGTGAACTGCGCGGCGAACCATTTCTCGACTTGTGGCGGCCGCAGGATCGCGCGGAAGCCAGCGAAATTCTGACGGCGGTGGCGAACGAGGCGCAGCCGTTTCTGCTCGGCGCCATCGGCGGACCGCCGGGCGGGGAGACGGCCGATGTCGAAGTACTGTTGCTACCGTTGCGGCATCACGGCGCGACGCACTCGCGCATGCTGGGCGCCTGCGCGCCGAGGTCCTTGCCTGGATGGCTCGGCTTGCTGCCGATCGGCGTGCTCGCCCTGACGTCATTACGCGCGCTGACCCCGAGCCAGCACAACGCCGCTGACGTCACCGCGCATGATTTTATACGCCGAAGAAATTTTCGTCGCCGGGGGCATCTCTTCGTTTACTCATCCGAAACATGACGAACTAGAACAAAATCCTGCTCGTCGGGCATAATCGGCTGTTAACGATGGTTGCGCTATCGTCTCTCCCCGAGCCAACGATCCGCGCCCGTCTGGCGGGCGCGCCGCCAAGCCATCCGGGAGCCGCCAGCGTGACCTCGTTAGCGATGATGAATTTGACCCAGACGCGCAACGCCGAGCGGCGACGCCATCAGCGGATCAAGCTCCGCCTGCCGGGACAGTTCATGCGCGAGGACCGCCAGGAATTCAACTGCGCGACGATCGACATCTCGCCTGGCGGAATCGCGCTCAGTTCCGAAACCCCGGGCGAAATCGGCGAGAAGATCGTCGCCTATCTCAATCAGATCGGGCGTGTCCAGGGCGTCGTGTCGCGCCGCTTTTACGGCGGCTTCGCGATTTCGATGAAACTCCCGCTGCTGAAGCGCGAAAAATTGGCAGATCAGCTCACCTGGCTGGTGAGCCGCCAGGCGCTGGGATTGCCGGAGGACCGCCGCCATGAGCGCATCCTGCCCCAGATTCCGCACACTACCCTGATCCTGCCGAACGGGCGGGAATTCATGGCCCGGATGATCGATGTTTCGGTATCGGGCGCCGCCTTGACCGTTGCGGTCGATTTGCCTGCAGGCACTCCGGTGACGGTCGGGCTGACGCGCGCTCAGGTCGTGCGCTCATTCTCCGGCGGAATCGCGGTCGAATTCTTGCGGATCATCTCCGCCGACGACTTCGGCCCCGCCATTCGGCTCTGAATTCGAGTTTTGTGCGCATTGTTCAAATTGGATCGAAGATCTTCCAAAGACCGTAAAGCGGAACCGCTAGCTTCGCTCGAACTGGGATCGAGACCGGAGGCGCGCGGGCTTTGCCATATCCGCGGTCGCGTCGAGCGCGCGCATCGCCGCCATGGCCGCGCCGGTCGACGGAGGGCGCCGCGCCCGCTGAAGAAATACGAAGCCGAACCTTTCCCCGGGTTCGCTTCGTGTCGGGGCCGACCCCTCCCCCCC
>JBAQGU010000410.1:0-7356 GCA_049287975.1 Roseiarcus sp. | reverse complement strand
GCACGTCGCCGTCCTGCACGACATAGTCCTTGCCTTCGAGCCGGAACTTGCCGGCCTCGCGCGCGCCGGCCTCGCCCTTGCCCCTGACATAATCCTCATAGGCGATCGTCTCCGAGCGGATGAAGCCCTTCTCGAAATCGGTGTGAATGACGCCCGCCGCCTGCGGCGCGCGCGAGCCCTGCTCGACCGTCCAGGCGCGCGCCTCCTTTGGACCGACGGTGAAGAACGTCACCAGATGCAACAAGCCGTAGCCGGCGCGGATCACGCGGTTGAGGCCGGGCTCCTCGAGGCCGACGGCCTCCAGATAATCCTTCTGCTCGGCACGCGGCAGCACCGCGATCTCGCTCTCGATCTTGGCCGAGACGACGACGCAGGCCGCGCCCTCTTTGGCGGCCTGTTCGCGAACCTTGTCGGAATAGGCGTTGCCCTTGTCGGCCGAGGCCTCCTCGACGTTGCAGACATAGAGCACGGGCTTCGACGAAAGCAGGCCGAGCGAGGCGAACTGCTTCTGCTCTTCGCGGCCGACCCCGGCGACGCGTGCGGGTCGACCCTCGCGCAGTTCCGCGAGGCTGCGCTGCGCGAGGTCGAGCAGTTCCTTGGCTTCCTTGTCGCCGCCCTTGGCCCGCTTTTCCATCGCGAGGACGCGGCGCTCGAGGCTGTCGAGGTCGGCGAGCATCAATTCGGTCTCGATCGTCTCGATGTCCGAGAGCGGATCGATCCGGCCTTCCACATGGGTGACGTCGCCGTCCTCGAAGCAGCGCACAACATGTGCGATCGCGTCGCATTCGCGGATGTTGGCGAGAAACTGGTTGCCGAGCCCCTCGCCCTTGGAGGCGCCGCGCACCAGGCCGGCGATGTCGACGAAGGTCAGCCGCGTCGGGATGATCTCCTTGGAGGCGGCGATATCCGAGAGCACCTCGAGGCGCGGATCGGGCACCGCGACGTCGCCGACGTTGGGCTCGATCGTGCAGAAGGGATAGTTCGCCGCCTGCGCGGCGGCGGTCTGCGTCAGCGCGTTGAAGAGCGTCGACTTGCCGACATTGGGCAGGCCGACGATGCCGCATTTGAAGCCCATGAACCGCGCCCGTCGCCATCGTGAGGAAGTCGCGGCCCTATGCGCGGGCGCGTCGGAAAAGGCAAGGGCGGGCCGGTCTCGCCGGCTGCGGGACCGCTCACGCTTCCCGGCCTCGGAGCGAGCCGGAGGCGGCGCCGCGCCGATCTGCCCGGGGGAGCAAAGATGATTCGGGAATCAACGATTCGAGAGGCTTGCGAGCAGGAAAAGTTTCCCCCCGACGCGGGCCGATCGGCCGCCATAGGTCGGCGATTGGCGCGCCCGGGAAACCTGACAAATAATACTATGTGAACATGTTATACTGCTCAAAGCGCCATCTCCGGCAGAGCGTGCCGCGCCATCAATTCGATGAAGGCGGAGCGGGTGAGCTTGCGGCGCTTCGCCTCGGCGTCGATCGCCGCCAGAATGCCCGCGTCGATCGACAGGTTGGCCTTCGCGGGCCGGCCGGAATGCCTGACCAACGGCACGCTCCGGAGGAGGGCGCGGCCGGCAACGATATCCTCGTGAACCTCGGTGTCGGCGAGCAGGGCTTCGATCGTGCGCGGCTCGGGAATCGCGCCGCCCCTCTCGACAGTAACGTCGACCCAGTCTCGCATCGCCTCGGCCGCGTTGACGACCGCTTCTTCGATGGTCGCCCCCATCGCGACGCAACCCGGAAGATCGGGAAAATAGACCCCATAGGCGCCAGTTTTGCCGTCGATCAGCGCGGTATATGAAGTCATTTCATCTCCAACCCGCCGTCTTGGCGATTTGTCGAGCGACGCCCGAGGACAGCGTTCGATGTCGTGGAACCGCGAGGACGCCCGGCTTGATTTCGTGGACATATATGTCGTGCTCGGCGCCGAAGCGAGTTAGACGCCACCCTTCCTCGCCCAGGCGCCGAACAATCTTCGCACGATTGGTTTCGATTTGAGTCATCGGGCGTCTGTGCGCCCATATAGGCGCATGACGGGTAGTTCGCAATACCCGTCTTCGATCCCATGATCGCCAATCCACTTCCGCTCGAGGCAACTGTCGGGCGGCCAATTCTCTCGCATCGCGCTCGGCGCCGCCGGTCATGACGGCGCTGGCATCCCAACTTGGATCATTGTTCACGACCCAGGACGCCAAACTCGACCGCAGTCTTGACATAAAAGAGGTGCACGCCCTCTTTCTTTAGCCTGTCAAAAAGCCGAGTGGCCTCCTCGGACGTGACCGCGATCAGAACTTCGACCGGCTGGTCGGTAAGCTCGAAAAAATGCGCCGAATGGATGCGGCCGCCACGGGCGAAGCTTTCGCCGCCGGCATGCAAGCTCGCGCCGCGCAGCCCCAATTCCTGCACCAGCTGAATCAGCCACTCGCCGATCTGCTTGCCTTTGTGGCGTCGATCCTGACGGGTGAAGAAGGTGATCTGGTAGCCGTTCATGGGCTTCCTCCTCACAAGGATTCCAGCAGGCGCCCGGTGGCGAGCCCGGCCAGGGTCATTGCTAGCGATCCTACAACGTGGATTGCGATCGTGACCATGGCCCAGACCATGCGCCCTTCCTGGAGCCGGGTTACGACTTCGGCCGAGAACGTGGAAAAGGTCGTGAGCCCTCCGCAAAACCCGGTAATGATCAACAATCGCCACTCCGGCGCGATGCCCGGCGCTCGAGCGAAATAGGCGATCGCGAGGCCGATAATGTAGCCGCCGACCAGGTTGGCGGCCAGAGTGCCGAGCGGCAACACGGGAAAAAGGCTGTTCATCTGGACGTTTAGCTGCCAGCGCAGCAGCGCGCCGGCAGCCGCGCCAACGGAAATGGCGAGAACGGGGGTCCAGATCATCCTCGACAAATTCCGGCTTGTCCATCGACCGAAAGAGCCTCGAGGGCGCAATCGGAGCCGTCATTGGCATGTAAGATCTCGGCGAACATCGGTTGTCCCTCGCTTCAATCGACTTGCGTCGCAACCTGCGGCTGCGCGATCGTCCCCGGCTGTTGCAAGGGCGCTTCCTGCGCTCTCTTGGGCAACAGGTGACGCGGCAAATAGAAGGCGTTCGCGATAACCGTGGGCACGACTGCGCTGGCGATGACCGTGGCGACCAGCGCCGAATATTGACCCTGATTGATGATGCCGTGGCTGAGGCCGAACAGCGACGATATCGTGCCGAACGTGAGTCCGGTCGACATCAGGAGAGTCGTGTACATCGCCTCCGGGTTTGGCGCCTTGTAGAGTTTGGTCACCGGGTATACGCCGACGATCTTCGTGACCACCTTGACGAGAAAGAAAAACACGAAGGCGGCCGGGGCGGCGACAAGCGCGGGTATCGAAACAAAAGAGCCGGCGCGAATGAAATAAAAAGGCGTCAACAGCCCGAACGTCAATGTCCTGAGGCGTCGGACCAACGCATGATCCTTGCCGACGGTACCCGCCAGCACCATTCCGATGAGATACGCGGGAAGCACAGCTTCGCTGTCGGCCCAGGACGCGAGCGCCCCCATTCCAAGTAGGCAGAAAAGCAGGAACTTCGTTTCCAGCTCGGAAGGCCGATCGCCATACAGCCGGAAAAATCTCGGTGTGAGCCAGGGGAGAACCACGAAGACCACGATCCCCACGCCCAGGAAGATCAAAGTCTTCATCGTAAACGGCGCGAATATCAGACCGAGAGCGACGACGGTTCCAAGGTCGTTGATGAAGCAGGCCGCGAGCACTGTCTTGCCGTATTCCGTCACATTGAACCCATACTCCAACATGACCGCGTAAACGACGGCCACCGAGGTCGTCGACATCGCGACGCCGGCGAGCCAGCTCGGCATCGGCTCCCATCCCAGCAGGTAGTAGGCGGCGGACGCGCACCCGAGAAAGGGAAAAAAGAAGCCGGCCAACCCGATCGCAGTCGCTTCCTGCCATTTGAGCTTGAAAACCTGAGGATCGAGCTCTGCGCCCGCCAGGAAGGTCAAGACGATCGCGCCGATGCCGGAAAGAAACTTGATCCAGGATTCGTCCGTCCCCAGGACGGCCGAGCCGATAACGGCGCCGATTATCAATTGCGCGATCGTGCCGACGACAATCTCAGAGAGAGCCGTCGAGATTCGAAGCCATATCGAAAGCAGGCTGGCGATCAACGCGAGGCCTAGCCAAAGCGCCGCAAGGGTCCATACGCCGGTCATGGTCGATCCTCTTTTACGACAGAGATTCGAACGCGGGATTCAGGTTGTCGAGCAAAGCTGCTCGATCCCGCGCGCGAACGGGTTTATCGACGAAGAGGCGTGGCGTGAGGGCTATGAAGAGAACCGCATTCGTTGCACACATGACAAACCCCGCCCGCGTCTTCTGCGTGGCAGGAGTCATCGGCCTCGCGGCGGTTTTGGGGGACTCCATCCCCTCGAGCGCGCACAATAGCAAAAAAAACCGCCGCCGCAAGCGTGAGTCCGCACTTCGGCAACGGTACGAGAATGTCCGCTCGTTCTTCAGCGCGCGTCGACGTGTGTATGCAGACGCTTTCCTGATCAGCGGGGGGGGGCGCTGGTTTCGGGCAACCCGACTCAGCGCAATTTCGGACATCCGGGCATTGACAAAGCGCCCCTGAATTCTGACATTCACAGCCACAGGCGATGGAGTTCGCCTTGCAACCGCCCTCCGGGCTGATGACTCCTCCTCGCGTCGATGGGCGCGAAAGGAGGTTGCATGCAGACCACCGAAGGTTCGGGCTGTCGATCTCGAGAAAAGCGCCGCGGCAGAAGAGAGTCCCCGCGGCATGCCGGAATTTCTCGCCCGGGAAATGCGCGTACTCGGGACGATGGGCGGTGCGCGGTTCAGGTAGCGCATTCCGAGGATCAGAGTCAGTCGGGTATTTCGACCTCCGCGGCTGTCCGGAAAGCGCACCGTCGCGCAAATATCCTCCCCCGTCTGATCAAGATACCTTGGGCTGCCGCCTGCAGAGGCGCCAAGGATATTCTGGGGCGGGCCCGTTGCAGCATATTCCGGACTGCCGAAATACCCGTCGGGCGTAGCGGGCCCGATCGGCTTGTCCCGAACGAGCGGTGACTTCCCATGGCGTTCCACAGCATTCTTTCAGAGGGCGTGGCAAATCGCATGCAGAACGAAACGCCTGCTCCACCCGTGTTCTTCGTCGACCTGAACCTTGATCAGATTATTGCGCGTATCACGGCCGGGAAGGAAGAATATAATCTCGCTCCATTTTTCTATAGATCCTTGCACGATTTGTGCGCGATAAATTATAGGCAAGAAATATCGCGTGATCTGGAAACTAACGACTTGTTGATTAAAATAAAATCGTTCGCGCAAAAATTGCACTCCATGCGCGAGATACGTCTAAATTGTGGTAAATTGCATTACAAATATCAAAGAGAAGCCTTGTTTATCGACGCTGTCAGTGTTTACTGCGATGCGGTCAATTGTCTAAGGCGCGATTTGACACTCGCGGAAATACACTCGCGCGGTCTTTTATCCTTTCGTGACTACTTGGTCAACTACACGGAATCGGATCGCTTTACGTCACTACTGGCAGAAACTCAAAATCTAGCGGCTGATTTATCCATGATGAAATACACCCTTCTCATCAAAGGGAGCAGCATAAAAGTACGAAGATACGACTCGGAAACTGACTATACGAGCGAGGTCGAGCAAACGTTTAGAAAATTCCAGCAAGGCGCGGTGAAGGATTACAGCGTCAAATTTTCCGACTGGGCGCAGATGAATCATATCGAAGCCGGCGTTCTGGATCGCGTCGCCAGGCTGTATCCAGAAACATTTCTATATATGGATGCGTACTGCGTTCGGAACGCTGCATATCTCGAGGAAACGATCAGAACGTTTGATCGAGAAATACAATTTTATGTCGCCTATCTAGACTACATTGAACCATTGAGGCGGCTGGGGTTCGCATTCTGCTATCCAGCGCTCTCCGTCGACGACAAAGAGTTACGCGTTTGCGACACCTTCGATTTGGCCCTCGGCAACAAACTCATGACCGAGGGACGCACGGTAGTACGCAATGATTTCTATCTCAAAAATGACGAGCGAATATTTGTTGTCTCGGGCCCAAATCAGGGCGGCAAAACGACCTTCGCCCGAATGTTCGGGCAGCTACACTTTCTCGCGAGCCTTGGGTGTCTCGTTCCGGGCAAGAGCGCGAAACTCTTTCTGTTCGATCAAATTCTGACCCATTTTGAGAGAGAAGAAGATATCAGCAATCTTCGCGGAAAACTGCAGGATGATCTAGTAAGAATACAAGATATTCTGAGTCGAGCGACATCTAGCAGCATCATCATCATGAACGAAATATTCAATTCTACCACGCTAAAGGATGCGATCTTCTTAGGTACAAAAATCATTGAGAGGATAGTCAAGGTTGACGCACTCTGTATCTGTGTGACCTTCATCGACGAATTGACTTTATTGAGCGCCAGCATCGTCAGTGCAGCCAGTACAATAGTGCCGGAACATCCCGCGGCGCGAACCTACAAGATTGTTCGGAAGCCCGCTGACGGGCTTGCTCATGCGATGTCAATTGCCGAAAAGCACGGCCTCACGCGCGACCAAATCCGGGAGCGAATAAAATCATGAAAGCCTTTCTAATGTACAGAGATCGTGATTTTGATCCAGAGGCCGCTTTGACGCACAACAGCGACGCGCTGAGTCAGGATCTGGAATTGAGCACTTTGTTCAACGCCATGGCGCTAGGAGATAAATTTCTACATGATGTGACGAGTAAGGCTGTTCTGCAAAATTTAAGAGATAACGAAGAAATTAAATATCGTCAAGGCGTTCTTCGCGATGTTCTTGCTAACCCACTGATAGTTCGACAACTCTATGATCTGACTATAGAGACACGCGAGAGAGAGAAGAAGATCGGCACCTGGGTGTATAACAGATGGCCAAGCTCTATTTTGGAAAAGGCGGTGGAATCATTACAAATGTATGTCGCTATGCTAAAGCAATTGAGAGGAATTGGTACTTATAACGGCAATAGATTTTCATCGGAAGGCTTCAAGAGGCTTTTCGCAATGTTGGATAAGGAACTCAGTGACGATTATTTTTTGGCCATCGAGGACCATCTGAGGCTATTGAAATTGCGCAAAGGGGTGTTGGTGAGCGCCGAATTGGGAAAGGGCAATAAGGGAGCGAATTACACACTCCGCAAAAGCAAAGACGAAACGAGAAGTTGGATAACCCGGTGGCTGGCGCCCAAGCCTGCCGCTTATACGCTATATCTCCAACCGCGCGACGAAAGCGGCGCGAACGCACTCGGAGAGTTGCGAGAGAGGGGAATCAACTCTGTCGCCAATGCTCTCGCCCAGTCC